>JAACDM010000285.1 GCA_009936795.1 Verrucomicrobiaceae bacterium
CCTTCCCTAGCCAACTGATCGATATTCGGGCTAATGATGTGATCGTGGCCATAGCACCCCAACTCGGGACGCAGGTCATCAATGGCGATGAACAAGACGTTCGGCTTGGCTATTGCCGCTGAAAGAACGCAATGGAGAAACAACAGTCCCAGTGAAAAGCAACATTCCCGTCGCCTAGCAAAGGCGGAATCGCCGCTCATTGTGCGATGGACCGGACGAGCGGCTGCAATTTGCGGAATAGGAGTCGTGGTGAGAGCTATCTTCTTGGTCATTGGTGCTGTTCCCATCGTATTCCATCGGCAGAACAAATCCCAACCGGATTCGAAAGGTATCTAATGGGTTACCAATGCAACAAATCAGGCAGCCCGGCGAGTGCCGATGTGATGTCACCAACGCAAAGTAGTCATCATTGCCGCTGACCACGGACACGTCCAGTTTGGACTGGAAAACCCATGTTCAATTCAAAGACACCCTCCATGCGAACGATCCTGGCCATTCTCCTGGTCTTCTTGGCAAACATCTCTCCCGCTTTCGCCATTGAGCAGGATTCACGGCATGCTGACATCGTTCTCTACATCCAAGAGGGTGAGGCTGTGCCAGACCAATACGAAGCACGACTACGTTCACTCGGTCTGCGAACCGAGGCATTCCTTGAAAAGTGGATGAAGCAATGGGAATGCTCCATCGAACGGTCTCAGATCTTCGCTCGCAACGACGACGGTAAGATCAGAGTGACGCTCGTTCGCGGAAACGTGTTCAATCCAGGTGGGCGAGGAGCATTGCCTGGCATTCGGAATGCGGGCCATAGAGTCGGCAACGAAGCAACTCTTACTCAATCGCAAGAGCCCAGCAACCTGGTGGATCTTCTATCATTCGCCTGGTGTCAGAGGATTCCAAGGTGCTGGAGGACCAAATGGAGGTGTCGCGATGAATGCCTACCAAACGGGGGAAAGTCGCATCGATCTCGATGCGGAACTTGCCTCTCCTGGTCTCGCCGCCAGCTCTATCAAAGCCATAATTCATGAGTTTGGTCATGCACTTGGACTGCCACACATTGGCCCACTGCCGGGTTTAAATCTTGGCAACTCTCTCATGGGGCCCATCAATCGGGTCTACTGGAAACGGGTACCTGGTAATGATCCCAAGGTCTATTTGAACAAAGCGTGCGCCGTCATGCTCAAAACCCATCCCCTCTTTCGCAATCAGCCTCCAACCAAGGGCGCAGAATTTCCGGAGAAGGTCGACGTTGAGAATTTGAAAGTCGTTGCTGCTGACGGCGGAAAGTCGATCACGGTCAGTGGCAAGATGCGTTCTTCTCTCGCGGCTCAGAGTATCGTGATCGTCGATTCCTCAAGAAACCGCTACGGAGATTACTGGTCACGCGCCTATTCGGCACCGCTCAAGGAAGGGAGCTTCACCGTCGTGATCAATGAGCCCTTTGAAGCCGGAACGCTCTTCCTCGGATTCTGTTTCAACAACGGTATCAATAGTGGTGGCAAGAAATCCTTCCAGGGCGGATCCAAGTTCACGATTGAGTACCGTCAGACAGCAGACGGGTTCGAGTTTGAACCGGCCGATACCTTCAAGTCTGAAGAATTAAGTAAAGCCAAGGAACGAACCATTCAATCGGGCGGAATAGAGCGCACGTATGTCCTACATTTGCCAGAAGGCTTGGCAGAGAACGCACCGCTTGTCTTCGTCTTGCACGGCTACGGGAGCAAGGCAGAGCCTGAGCGTTTCGGTATGAACAGCGTTGCGGATGCAAACCGCTTTGCGGTCTGTTATCCCCAGGGTGAGAAAGATGGCCGCGGCAAGGCCTGTTGGAATGTCGGCTACCCATTCCAGCAAGACATGAAGGTCGACGACGTGGCCTTTCTAAGTGAGCTTGCTGGTTATCTGCAAGAAACCCATGGGTTCAGCGCGCAGAATACATTCTGCACCGGAATGTCGAACGGCGGAGAAATGTGCTATCAACTGGCTTGCCAACGTCCCGACGTGTTCAGAGCAATTGCTCCCATCGCCGGTTTGATGATGGAGTGGCTCTACAAAGAATGCGAGTGTGCCAGCCCTGTGCCTGTCATGGAGATTCACGGCACGAAAGATCGCACCTCCGTATGGGACGGTGATCTAAAGAGCGAAGGCGGCTGGGGCACCTATGTTTCCGTTCCACTCGCGATTCAATACTGGGTAGCTGAGAATCGTTGCACCGAGGTCGTCACCGCGACTCTCCCTGACATTGATAAAGACGATGGCAGTCATGTCGTTGTTCAGAAACACCTCAACGGGCGCAACGGCAATGAAGTTTGGCTTTATAAGGTCATTGACGGAGGCAACGATTGGGCTGGCAGGTCAGGCAACAACGACATCAACACGAGCGAGGAGATCTGGAAGTTCTTTAGCACGTTTCTCAAGTAGCCTAAGAGGCCCGATGACATAGCGTTGAATTCTTCGCCTGCGACTCTCGACATGTTGAGGTGATCAGGTTGGATCAGTGCGAAATGCCTATCACCCCAAAGATCAAAACGCTCATAGCGATGTTAGTGCTTGTCAGCATAGGCCCGTTGCGCAAGTGCCAGGGAATTCTCAATCACCGCTTTGCGGCAGTCTTCAATAACCTCTTCAAGACTCATGGGTTCATCCTGGTGCTTAATCAATTCCGGCACCCATTTCTGCCCCCAAGCGGACGTGCATGGTTTCATCGATGATGTCATACATAATCGCCTCGGCTGAGGTCGTGTCGCCGATCTTCACATAGTTCTTGTACGTCTCGTGTTTCAGAGCGAAGGAGTCTTGCTCAATGATGTAGGTGAGCATGCCGTAGCGGCGCATGGGATCATAGAGCTGACGCCAGGCGTAGTTACCAGTAAATTGAGGGATTTCAAAAATCTCATGGCCGAGTTCGCGAACCCGCTCCTCGCCCATCTTGGAATGTCGACACTCATCGTAACAATGACGTGCCACATCGTAATAGAACTCCCAATCCATGCCCTCGCCTTCCCAAAGCACACTCGCAAGTGTCTCGGCCGCTTGCATTTCTATGGTATAAGAAACGAACTGCCAAAGAGTGTGAGCCTCGTCGTCATCGATGGGAGGGCGATCGTAGCCTTGTAGCTGGACCTTGAAGCGGTCGTCTCGCTTGCATTCACCGAAAGGAAGAAGACAGCCATAGCCTGGAGGCGGAAGCTCGGCGGAACGTTCGTCTTCTCCGCAGACGCCTCCCGCAGCGGTGATCACTTCCACGGCGTAGTTGGCCCAGCGCTCAACGATATGACGTCGCTCATCACTGGTGGCTACTTGCGCAAGATACGCTTCAGCCCATTCGATCTTAGTCTCCTTAATCACTGCTGCACGTCGAAGGATATCGATCGAAGGGACATCCCATGTGGCATGAGTTTCTTCGAGGTAAGCTCGATAGGCTTCTGCGAGGGCCTTCTTTGCACCCAGGTAGAGCCCGGCAATGAATTCGAAGTCCTGCTGAGCGCAAGCGAGAATCTTGATTGCTGGAAGAACAGATTCCACGACTGCGCTACCGTCAGGACGAGACACCCGTAATTCCCACAGACGCGTGCGCAGTTCGCCGGCAGTCTGAAGATCCCGCCAAAGATGAAGACCAATCGCATGCTTTGCCTCCCACAGTCTGACAGCTGGTTGCCAGCCACCTAACAAACGTGCGGTCTGAGTTTCCCAAGCTTGGAGATGTTTGAGCTGCTCAATGCGTTTCTTGGAATCGTTGGGTGTTGCGTTCATGGGTTCGGTAGACGTGTCCAGAAGCAGGCTTAGATCTGTTTGTTCGATAACTGATTCCACGGAACGACCTGGGATTCTTTCGCCCATTGCTTGTAGAGTGCGTTCAGTTCCTTGACCTTCTCTGGAAGTGATGGCGCGAGGTCGTTGAGTTCTGTCGGATCGGCCTGCAGATCGTAGAGTTCCCAGGCGCCATTCTTTGGGTAAGGATAGAAATACTTCCACGTTCCAGGATACTCCGAGACTAACTTCCAATGCCCCTTCCGGAGAGCCCGGTTTCCCTCGTGTTCCCATGCCAGGAAATCCCGATCGATCGTTTTCCCATCCAGAACAGTTCTCAGACTCTTTCCTGGCAACGATGTGTCTTGCTTCGATCCAGCGACATCCAGAAAGGTAGGCATCAGGTCGATAATGTGGCCTATGTCTCGGCAGATCTGACCTACCGTCTTCACGTTGCCCGGCCAGCGAATGATACATGGAGCTGCGATCCCACCTTCGTGCATCCAAGCCTTGTGGCGACGAAAGGGCGTGTTCGAAACGCTTGCCCACCGAAGCCCATAGCTGCCATAGGTATCCGCAGGGCCAAGATTGACGTTGGGCATATCTCCCGGTCGCATGGGGCGGCCATCGGGCGCAGTCTTGGGAATCAACGCACTTTTCCAAGGTATCTCCAAGCGCTCGACAGTGTTGTCTCGATGGCCTTCTGGAGAGCCTCCGTTGTCTGACAAGAACACGACCAACGTATTCTCTGACACACCTGAGTGATCGAGTGCGCTAAGGATGCGTCCAATGGCTTGATCCATTTCGTCGACCATGGCGGCGTAGACCTGCATGCGATGCGCTTGCCAACGTTTCTCTGTCTCATCCTTCCAAGGAATGCTTCCTTCGTCTCGTGGTGGAAGTTTGGCGTGCGATGGCAGGAGCCCGAACTTCTTCAATTTCGTGAAGCGCTGCTCGCGAATAGCATCCCACCCGCGATCGTAGACCCCGCCATACTTCTCGATCTTCTTGGGCCTTGCGTGCAATGGGTAATGCGGTGCCGTGAAAGCCGCATAGAGAAAGAAGGGATCCTCTTTCGTCGTCGCCTTGTTCACAAACTTGATGGCCGCATCGGCGATCGCATCGGTGTAGAAGAAGCCGTCACTCACTTCCACCGGCGCGTTGTCCTGATAGAGTCCTGCTGGCTCCCAGAGCGAACCGTGCCCAGGGAGGGTGCCAAAGAAGTAGTCGAAACCGCGTTGGCGAGGCCAATTGCTAGAGTCGGAGTCAGGGTTAGTGTGCGGCGTGACATGCCATTTGCCAACCATGCCCGTCTGGTAATCGGCTGCCTTCAATACTTCTGCCAGAGTCTTCGTTTCCTTTTTCAGATCTCCGCGATAACCCGGTTCACCCGCATCGTAGGTCATGTGTCCGATGCCCGCACAATGCGGGTAGAGGCCTGTGAGCAGGGACGCTCGCGTGGGGCAGCAACGCCCTGCATTGTAGAACCGCTCGAACCTCATCCCATCCTTGGCCAAAGCATCGAGGTGGGGCGTTTCGATCTCACCCCCGTAACACCCGAGATCGGAGTATCCGAGATCATCCGCGAGAATGAGCAAGATATTAGGTCCCTCAGCGGCCTGCGCTGTGGGCACCAGAAGAACGGACGAGATGGCGATAAGGATCCTCATTGTTCAAGGCTAAGATTATCTGCGGCAGCCTTCCAAGCCCGCCCTTTCAGTCTGGCCGCATCCACATAGGCCGAGTCTCCAGCGACAGCTGCTTTCCTCTTCCAATCATTAGGTCACGCCCGTCACTCGGATCAGCGCCGTGCCTTTGTAGTAGTCAGGTGCATCAGCGGCTTCGGTTTGAGGAAGGTGTTGGCGCAGTTCGGTGATGATCGCTTTGGCGTCAGCTTTGCTAGCAAGGTTATGCCATTCATTGGGATCACTACGATGATCGTAAAGTTCTTCGCTGCCATCTCTGTAGCAAATGTAACGGTGAGTGCGCGAACGCACCGCATGATTGCCCGAACCATGCGTGGTGAGCGCGATGGTATCGTGTTCCTTGGATAGCTCTCTCAGCATTGACACCAAACTCATCCCCTGCCCTGCGACAGTCTCATTAGGTTCCAGACCAGCAAGTTCGACAAGGGTTGGATAGATCGCCATGAGATCGACCGCGTTCTCACAAATACTCCCCAGCTTGGTTAGACCGGGCACAACAAAGATAAGCGGCACATGAGTCGACCGTTCCCAGAGCGTGCGTTTGTGCCAGTGTTGTTTCTCACCAAGGAGATAACCGTGATCCGACCAAAGAACGATGTTGGTATTGTCTTTGTCAGAGCGTGTATCAAGCACGTCA
>JAACDM010000286.1 GCA_009936795.1 Verrucomicrobiaceae bacterium
CAAACCCACCTCCCGCCCAGGGACCAAACCCACCGCCCACCCAACGAAACTAAAAAAGCCCACGATATCTCAACGTGCCACTAGATGTCATAAAACTCTTCCCACTTAATGCTCCCTCCTGAAGCCAACCGCCACGCCGCCGCAAGGTCCCATTCTAGAATATGATTGAAAACCGTCTCTTAGACCGAGTTCTCGACTTTTTCTTCGACATCTATCGTCGGCTAGGTCGTGGGCTTATCGAAACCGTTTAAGAGGTGATTTTCTGTCAAAAGCTCGCCGCCATCGGCCTATCCGCAAAACGCCAAGTCTCTGTTCCCCTCAGTTTCGACGACATTCGCTTCGACGAAGGTTTTCGTGCCAACCTTATCGTCGAGCACAAACTCATCATCGAACTCAAGTCCCTCAAAGCGCTAGAACCCGTTCACGCCAAACCGCTATTGACCCATCTCCGCTTACTCGACATGCGACTAGGACTCTTGATCAACTTCATCGAAGAACTCTTAAAGAACGGCATCAAGCGAGTCGCTAGCGGGATGTCTTAGATTCGATGAAACCTCTCGCAATGGCGCTACGCCACTAAAATATTACTGATAGATCTAACAAGCCCCATTCGGCTTCTATAGCCCTAGATTTGCAACCATCACAGAGTCCCATGAACATCATCCCTTCAGAGCTATCCGTTGCGCCGTTGCGCCATTGCGAGAGGTTTCTCTTAACCCTAGTCGTTCTCGCGATCACCTTCACCTCGGCAAGCGCCGAGAAACATACCAAACAACACCGCACGAGCGATGCCCCTTTCCTCAAGCCTGCGGAAGCTGTTGCCAAGATGGAGATCCCCGAGGCTTTTGACGTTTCTCTCTTTGCTGCCGAACCTGATATCGGGGAGCCTATCGCGTTCACTTTCGACGGCCGGGGCCGCATTTGGGTGGTCGAGAACGTACAACTACGTCAACCGCCGTTCGCACAAAGAGAACGTCCCACTGTCACGCATCCAGATCTTCGAGGACACCGATAGCGATGGCGTCTTTGATACCAAGAAACTTTTGACGGACAAGATCACGTTCAGCTCGGGCATTGCGATCGGCTTTGGCGGCGTCTACCTCGGCTCCCCACCGAACTTGCTCTTCATCCCTGATGCCAATGCCGACGATGTCCCGGATAGAGAGCCTAGAGTCTTGTTAGATGGCTGGGGTGCCCACGACCGTCACGAAACTCTCAACAGCTTCATCTGGGGCCCCGATGGTTGGCTCTACGGATGTCATGGCGTCTTCACGCGATCCAATGTCGGCAAGCCGGGTGCACCAGCGAATGAACGCCAATTTATTGATGCTGGTATCTGGCGCTTCCATCCAGTGACCGAGAAATTTGAAATCTTTGCTAGAGGGCTGTCCAATCCGTGGGGCTTCGATTTCAACGACCTTGGCCACGGCTTTGCCACCTGCTGCTTCATCCCACACCTCTTCCACGTCGTGCAAGGAGGTGTCTACCACAAGCAGTCCAAGCCACATGTCAATCCCTACATCTACGACGATATCAAGACCATTCGCGACCACACGCACCTTTCAGCACACGGCGGCGCGCGTTTCTATTTGGCCGACACTTTCCCCGAGCCCTACCGGAACCAGCTTTTCATGTGCAATATCCATGAACACTGTGTTCTCACCGACTACATGGTGCCGAACAAGTCGTCCTACATCGGCAAGCACGGTTTCGATTTCATGCCCACGAATGACCTCGCCTGGGTTGGCTTCAGTGTCGAGATCGGTCCTGATGGTGGCGTTTACATCTTGGATTGGCATGATACCGATATCTGCGGCAACGCGATCAACTTTCCCAATAGCGGGCGCATCTACCGCATCCTCCCCAAAGACGCCCCGAAGATCAAACGGCCTAATATTCCCAGCATGAGCTATCTCGAACTCGTCAAGCTGCAAGCCCATCCCAACGATTGGTATGTTCGTCAGGCTCGAGTGGAACTCCACACCCGCGCCGCTGCTGGCAAGCTTGATACTGCGGTAGTTCACAAAGCGCTGGACGATTACTTTAAGAGTGCACGCACATCGGGCAAGCGCCTCCGTGCGCTCTGGGCACTGCATGTGACCAACCGTTACGATGGCGTCGAGCGACACCCTCTTAGCAACCTTCTTGGGCACGAAGATGAACACATACGTGCTTGGGCCATCCAACTCCTATCAGAAGACGAGAATCCAAGCGATCTCGCGCGGCTTCAGTTCCAACACCTAGCCATGAACGATCCTTCACCGACGGTTCGTCTCTACCTTGCGTCTGCCCTGCAGCGGCTAGCCTTCGATCATCGCTGGCCTGTTCTTAGCGCTTTAGCAAAGCGCACTGAGGATGTTGACGATCCCAACATTCCTCGTGTTCTCTGGTACGGACTCGAACCCATGGTGACGGCACACCCAGACAAAGCTCTCGAAGTCGCGATTGACGGAAACATGCCCTTTCTCCAGGAGAGCGTCGCTCGCCGCATGGTCAGTGGCGCGTTGTCTATCAAAGGGCAGCCCAACTCATCAGAGAAACGCAAGTGGCGTCAGATCATTCATGAGATGGCTCCCGGATTCGCTGTCCAAAACGTTGGCGAAGGCGGTGTCCGCAAGCTCACCGGTTTTCGCAACGAAACGGCCGTCCAAACGCATCCACTGGATCGGAAAACTCCTTGCACTCTAACGAGAAAACTCCAAATCCCCGAGGGCAAGACGACCACGCTCAAGATTCGCGGTAGCTATCATCCTCATGGAGACTGGCAACTCCGCGTGCTTGCGGATAAGGACGTCCTTGCCGATCAGATCGTCAGCTACAAAAACATCCAAGAAGAGTGGTTCAATCTCGGTGTCGATCTTTCCAGGTTTGGCGGGAAGACGATCACACTTTCTGTGGAGAATCGCGCCAACGACTGGATGAATGAGTTTGGCTACTGGGGAAGTGTAAAGGTCGAGAGTAAGTAGCTAGATCACACTTGGCCACGGCATGCCTGCCGTGGCCAAGTGCGTGTTGTCGTTCCGTCAGCAAGTCCATTGAGTGGGAAGAATCCGCGTTCGCCGTAATTTCGCTTGTCTCTTACAAACTGGGTTCCTAGCTTTCCACAATGATGACTCTCGATTCTAGGCTCGCGTTACTCATGGTCACTCTGTCGTCTTGCGCACTGGTGCAAGCTCAGAGTGTCCTCTTATTGGAATCCTTCGAGGACTCTGTGGATGCGGTTGAAGTGGTAGGAGGCAATGCTCGCACTGTAGACGACATCACGATTTCGCAGCACACCAATATGGGAGCGGATGACATTCGTGTGACGGATGGAGAAAAGTCGTTGAAGCTAGAACTCGGTGCCTCACCAGCGTGGAATCCCGATACGATCTACACCTTTTCTGAGGAGAATAGCACAATCATCAAAGAAGCCTGGGCTAGCAAGGAAGAGGCACGCTATATTCTGCGTTTCGATGTGATCTTTCCAGAGGGTCTCAATTGGGGCAACAACACTCCCCAGCTCAATGGCAATTGGCGCTATGGCCAAGCCGAGCATGGTGGTCAGCTCAGTCGCACCATGTCCATCCCCTTGGATGTCATCGAGCGTACCTTGAGCGAAGAAGAACTGATCACGTTGCGCTTCATCCACAACTTTGGGGTCGATGAATTCAATGGAATCGAGATGTATTTCGATAACATTCGCTTAGTCGACTCCTATGTGTCCGGTGCGGTGCCTGAGGTCACTCTACTCAATGGCTTCGAATCTGAAGAAGATTTAAGCAAAATCGCCCCAGTCACCGAACGATTTGAACTCTCTCTTCACGAGAAAAGCGGCCCGGCGTATATCGCTGTTACTGAAGGCGAGGGCTCATTAGAGATCAAATTCAATGAGCGAGGAGCTTGGAAAAGAGATTTCACCATTCCGTTCAACGGCACTATTATGGAATCCATCGCCGCTCTCCCTCCAGGAGCGCGCAAACGTTATACTTTGCGCTTGGATGTGATCTACGAAGAGCGCGGTGACAATTGGACTGGCAACTGGCAGAACTTCAACATCCGTCCAGCCAATGGTGGCACGACAGTAGGAAACATTGCTATGGCTCGGTTCAGTGATGACCAGCATGTGAGGACTTACAGTATTACGATGGATCAGATAGAGCTCGATCCCGCCGAGCCTGGTATCAGCATCGTCAACCAAGGTGCGTGGGGAGACGCAGGAACGACTTGGCACATTGATAATGTGCGCGTGATCGATACGGGCGTCTCACCGCTCAAGATCGGAGACATCGCCCTGACTGCGGAAGGGCAAGCCTCCCTCTCGTGGGCTTCCTCGGATTCGCAGTCTTATGCGGTGGAAGCTTCGACCGATTTGATCGAGTGGATTCCTGTCACCTCTGGAATCGTTGGCGAAGCTGGGTCCACCTCCTTTGTTGATACTAACAAAGCACTGTTTTCTGCGCAGTTCTACCGTGTCAGTGTCTCCGGAGCAGCTCCACCCCTGCGCGAAGACTTCGAGAATGGCATGGGAAGCTGGCGGTCAATCACCAAAGCTGGTCCTGGTACTACGGAGTGGGAGATTGGCGAAGCGAGCAATGGTCCTCCGGCCGCGAAGAGTGGAATCGCCGTCGCCGGCACCGATCTCGATGCGGACTACGCGGCAGGCACGCATATCAGCCTCATTTCCCCAGAAGTGAATCTGGAGACCTTCCTAAAAGAACCGACTCTGTCATTCTCCTACTTTTTAGCTCTCGGAGATGCTGGCGCCGCACGGATCAATGTCTTGGATCTGACAGAGACATTGATAGAAGAAGGCAGTGAAGACAACGGCCTCTTCATCACTGAGAATACCGATGGTTGGACGGACATTTCTGTCACACTGCCAGCTTCCGGCCAGAAAGTACTCCTCGAGTTTGAATTCGTCGCTGGTGGAAGCGCCGCAGGCTTCTTTATCGATGATGTGACGGTCTCGGAGAGCCCGTAGTCAGCCTTGTTGGGGGCGTGGATTGCGATGGACGGCAATTTCTCGGAGGGAGCTTCCGTTCGCCCGCTCAATCTGGTAGAGCATCTATGTACGAAAATCTTTCACCACTCGCTACTGTTGTGCGCCTGTCTTCTCTGCTCGCGATCGGATCGATGAGACGGTCAATCGCATTCGAAGTGTGCGGGGCAAGCGTTACCACTACCTTCGCAACTACTTTCCGGAGCGTCATTTCAGCTCATTGAACCGCTACAAGGCGAAGTGTTTCCCGATCAACCTCTCATGCGCCAATTCATGGCCGAAGGCAAACTCACAGGACCGCCCGCGGCTTTGATGGATCCCAACATTCCGGAGGAGCAGCTCTTCGACACGGAAGCGGACCCTCACGAAATTCGTAATCTCGCAGCCTCGCCTGAGCCTGAACACCGCGAAGCACTGATCCGAATGCGGGCAGCACTTTCTGTGTGGATGGTGGAAACGCAAGATCAGGGCGTGTTTCCCGAACCACCCGAAGTCGCCGCGCCCTTTGAGAAGGAAATGCACGACTGGTTCGGCACACCCGATTCATACCGCTAAGCTGCTTTCAGAAACCGAAGATCAGTTCTTGGTCAGGCTCATCGCCCCAGCCGGGGCGATGCACTCTCATACAGTCGGTAGTGGCGGGCGGTCAATCGTCTAGGCACGGGCCGTGCTCCGTTTCTGAATCCCTTCGGTTTCAACCCCCTGCTTTGTTCAATCAACGTATCAATTTCCAGCGCTCATTCTTTGGGAACGTCCGGGAAACGTGGAACTAACAAGATATTTATCCAGAGTGGATGTCCTGCTATTCAAGCTCGTAGGCTCGGGCGACCGTTCTTACGATCTTGGCAAACTCTTTGGGATCGCGGCTTTTGCGACCTGCGCCCAAGCCATCAATGTCGGGAGTTGTCAGCAGCCACTCCGCGTTCTCGGGAAAGACAGCTCCGCCATAAATGATTGGGATGGGTTGGACCGCATCGTTTCCAAATCTCTCGATGAGCCAGTGGCGCATGAAGGTGGCACGTTCGGCGATGTACTCCGGGGGAGCGGGTTCCTCAGCGCCGATGGCCCATTCGGGTTCATAAACCATCAACGCGCGCGTGATCTGATCTGCCGTAATACCGTCTAGCATGGTTTCCATACGATCGACCAGATCGTTGCTTGGAGTGCCTTTGTTAGTCTTCGATTCGCCTACGAGAATAATCGGGCGAAGCCCGTTGTCGAAGACGGCGTGAAGTTCGCGATTTAATTCGTCGTCAGACTTGTTCATGCGGACTTTCATTTCCCAGTGACCAACCATGCACCACACGCAGCCGGCATCAGCGAGGAGACGGGCGGAGATTTCGCCGCTGTGCTCTGGATCTGGAAACGCCGAAGAGTTCTGAGCGCCGGGATCGACCATGGGAATGTCTTTCAGCGCTTCCGCTAGGGTGGACATCGCGGTGATGGGAGCGCAGAGAATGACCTGGAGTTGTCCGATCAGACTTCCCATCTCTTTCTCAAAACTCTGAGCAAAGGCTCGGCTCTCCTCTAGCGTCATAGCCATCTTCCAATTGGCGACTGCAATTGGAGTGCGCCCAGAGGTCAGTCTCGTCGTTGGTGTACCGGTCATGAAATCGTCCTAGATAGCCAGACGCCGCGTGGCAAGTGCGAACCCGTTGAATCCGAGATGGCGGGAGTAGGTGACATGATTCCAGCTTGGCGATGGATCGAGAGTTGATCTACGGGCTGTCGATGGCGAAGATCGCACCACAGGGTCCAACCCTAATGACTGAAACTATGAGACTTCTCTTCCTCACCGTAATCTGCATGGCTGTGCCACTTCAGGCAGCCGAAACTAGCGCCTGGAAATCACTGTTCGACGGCAAGACACTCGATGGTTGGGAACAACACGGCGGCAAGGCTACCTACACAGTTGAGGATGGTGTCATCGTTGGGACCAGTGCGCCCAACACGCCTAATACCTTTCTTTGCACCGATAGTGAATACGGAGACTTCGTTCTCGAATACGAGTACTTCCCGCACCCAACCTTGAACTGTGGCGTGCAGTTTCGCAGTCAGATTCGCGAGAAGAACGATCGAGTGTGGGGCTACCAATGCGAGATCGACCCGTCCGATCGCAAGTGGAGCGCTGGCATCTATCATGAGGCGGGGCGCGGTTGGCTTTACCCGGTTGAGTCAGCTGAAGCTCAAGCAGCATTCAAACCAGGCGTATGGAATGCTGTTCGCATTGTCTGTCACGGGCCTAACATCCAAACGACGTTAAACGGCGTACGCGTTTCTGAATTGGTCGACGACGGTGAGCGCAAGGGCATCATCGGTCTCCAGGTGCATGGGGTGGGGGATAAACGAACGCCCATGAGCATCAAGTGGCGAAACTTGAGAATCATGGAACTCGCTGCTGACGACGCTAGCGCTTTACTCGATGGCGAGGCTGACACGCTCGGCCAGACGGCGCCGCGCGGTGCGGACGTCTTACTTGCTCCTGGGTTGGATCTCGGTGCCTGGCGACTTCGCCCTGAGAAGGTGCCTTGGATGAGCAAATATGAAGCCGGGAACCTTCAGTGGTCGGTCGACAAGGAATCTGGTGTCGCCGTTCCGTTAGCGAAGGCCGGGAGCATGGATTCGAAGAAGGCTTATGGCCCCCAGCGGGTCCACGTGGAGTTTCGCACGCCGCCCATGACCGATGCCGAACCGCGTGCGGAAGCCAGTGGCAACAGCGGTGTCTATTTGCAAGGGCGTTACGAACTCCAGATCTGCAACTCCTACGGGCTCGATCCCGCAGACAATCTCTGTGGAGGACTCTACCGGTTGCGCGCGCCAGATGTGAATGCGGCCAACAAGCCTAACGAATGGCAGGCCTACGATATTGTTTTTACTCCAGCGCGCTACGAGGGAGACAGGAAGATCGCTAATGCCAGCTTCAGTGCGAAGCTCAATGGACAGTGGATTCACCGCAATGTGGAGATCTCAGGGGCGACTGGATCAGGCGACAAGGAGACGTCGTTGTCTGGTCCTTTGCGACTGCAAGAGCACCAACACCCGGTGGAATTCCGCAACACGTGGGTCAGCGACATCGATTCGCCAAGGCGTCTCGACCGCTACGATCCGCGCAAGAAGCGTTGAGTAAGCTGCACATCCCAGCGGTTGATAACATTGTGGAGAGTCTCAGTGTCTAAGCCTATTCATTGCGATCTGCGTTCGCCCCGAGAGAGGAGAATGCTTTCTCGACAAAGGGCCACATGATTTGGGGATAGAATCGATGGCCTTCCTCTACCCAGTGCAATCGCATCCGTTTTGGTACGCCGAGCTCTTTGAAAATGTTGGCCACCGATCGTGCCGTTCGTTCGACGGTAGCGTGGTGATGCAAACCATCGTTCCGCCCATGGACGATCAAGAGATGACGCGGAGCCACTAGTCCCCCGATCTCTCTCCAGTCCCCCCAATCTCGCAATCCGGGCACGAGACAACAATCACAATGGAACAGAAAGCCTTCACTGCTGGTAAGCGAGGTGAACGAACAACCTGGGATGGCGACGGTGACTCGCATGTCGATGGCGGCGGTGTAAGCCGTGAGCACACCGCCACCGGAATTTCCCGTCATCAGGATCTTTTTTGATTCTAACTGGGGCAGTTTGCAGGCCCAGTCGAGGAGTCGTTGCATGTCCCACACGCGTTCGCCTAGCGGAGTGCGACCTGCGACAAGACAGTGCATGAGTTGAGCCCGACAGGGGCGACTGCCATGACGCCCCTTGGGATCTGGAACGATCACTTCGGTGCAAAGCCCACGTGTGGCAGGAGCGATGGCAACGAAGCCGCGCCGCGCGGCCTGTTCGGCGATATTGCCTTCCCGGCTCTCGATCTCTTTGCGGTGTTCGTCGTTGAGATAGGCGCAGGCATACGAGTGGAAGCCCTTCTTGTCATGACCGTGTGGGCACAGCATGAGCGGTCGCTTCTTTGTCCGAGTAGTAGCAAATAGAAGGGGATCGTGATGCCGGGCTCGGTCTCGATGGCGCAACGGGTCCGTGAAAAGGCATCGTCCACGGTGACCGGATCGCCCATTGTTACTGCCGGTTCAAATTGGGCAAGTTCCCGATTCATTCGGGTCAATCCGGTGAGACCGATCAGTGCACGACGTGCCTCTCTCTGCCATGTGGCAGAGTCCAATGAGCCATCAAAGGCGTGGGTTTGCTCGCCTGCTTGAATGCGTTGCAGGTAGGCAGCTGTTTGTTTCGGATAGTCGACGAAAGACGTCGTTTCATTCTCCTGAGCGATACCAATCGTGCAGACCCAACCGAAGAGAATGACGCGAAAAATGGGAGGCATGCACCGACGATGCCATTTAGGAGCGATGGTGAGAAGTGGAAATCTGACCAGGCGTTGCTTCGACTGATAGTCGAAGTGTGTGATGAAGTTGCCAATCGAAGCTACTGGGCAGCGTAGCGCTCATCGTCGGATAGGCGCTTATGGCTCTACCGGTTGCGCGCGCCAGATGTGAACGCCGCCAAGAAGCCTAACGAATGGCAAACCTACGACATCGTCTTCACGCTATGAGGGAGACTAGGGCTAATCCATTAATTCAGATTTTCACCCAAGTGCTTATAGCCCAGAGGTTTAGAAACGATTCGAAGTGAGAAGCTTTA
>JAACDM010000287.1 GCA_009936795.1 Verrucomicrobiaceae bacterium
AGTTAGTGCTCTAAGCGAATTAATGGATTAGCCCTAGATGGCCTCACCAGACCGACCGAGCTTGGTCCTGATTATCCAAGGCAGCCGACAAACGTGTCTTACCGCCTGCGTCCGGACACAGAGTTTCTGACGACAAATGCATCTGAATTCTACCTTTATGCATTAGAGTTAGTTAAAACACCGAAGTGAAAGCCGGTATGCCAAGGGGCATCATCGCACCGGCAGGCTACTACCGAGCCAAACGGTAAATTAGGCGCAATGGGCGTTTCTACTCTTGTCACCCCAGTCGACGTTTGTATCATGAGTGTTGCCCAGTGTGCAGCGGGCTTCTCCACAATTCCTGCGCCACTTTGATCTACACCGACTATTACCGCATGAAAGCAACTCTACTCAGAACGCTACTGTGTTCTCTCCTGGCAAGTTCCTCAACCCTCGCTGTCGATGGCTTACTCGGCTATTGGCGCCTCGATGAAGGTGGCGGAGATGTCGCCACCGACAGCAGCGGCAATGGCAACGACGGCGAAATCATCGAAGGCAGTGACGCCTGGGTCGATGACCCTGAACGTGGCTCGGTCTACCAATCTGGGAACGGCTCCTTCATCGATTTAGGCGAGTTCATGCCAGTGATCGATCTTGAGCAGGACTTTACATGGTCCTTCTGGGTGCTCCCAAATCAAACGGATAACAACAACATTGTCCTTGGAAACCGCTGGTCTCCTGATGGCTCTGACTTCGCCCCTAGAGAGTTTATCAAGTTCACCCCACGTGTCTTTGAATGGCATTTCGATGGTGGTGGTGAGAATATAGCAGGCGATGACACGATGTTCGTCGTGGACGAGTGGTCGCACAATCTCGTGGTGAAGAGCGGTACAGCATTGACCTACTACCGCAATGGCGAAAAAGTGGCTTCCAGTGAGATTAGCGGGGCGCCGACCAACGCACAACCGCTCTACTTGGGTGGGCAAGATGGCCGCGAGAACTGTGAGGGCTTGTTCGATGAAGTTGCTGTGTTTGACCGTGCTCTATCCGAAGGTGAAGCATTGGAAGTGTTTGAGCTGGGGCTCGGTGAATCCAGCTTGGTTGAGGGAGGCGATGACCCAAACATCTCAAATCCCTCAAGAGTGACACTTGGTCAAGTAGCCTCCGTGCCTGCTGAACACACTGGCCAGTTCAAAGTCCGCAATACAGGTTCCGCTAACATGCTGACGCTCTCTAGCATCGACGTGTCTGGAAGTGATGGGGATCATTTCTCCGTCACCACGGCGACACCAATCACGATCGCGCCTGGAGCCGAGGTCCTAATTGATTACCAGTTCGACTCGCTTGGTCAGTCCGGAGGATTCTTTGGTCAGTTCGATCTCAATAGCGACGATGCAAGCGATCCTGTCCGAAGCGTTGAGGCCTCGGCCACTATCATCAATCTCGAGGGACCTATCGCCCACTACCGCTTTGACGAAGCCGCAGGGGCCGAAAAAGTACGCGATAGCACCGGCTTCGAGCGAGTTGGCAACTACCTCGCAGGTGGCGGCTCTGTCATGACTGGTGCTGAGGGCTTGGCGGGTGGCCAATCGATGGCCGTCGCCGATGGCGGACAAGCACGTATTCCAGCAAGCAACTTCGACTCGCTAAACGACTTCACCATTTCTTTGTGGATTTCGCAGAATGCGACGACGGCAGATCTTCAAACGATCTTTGGCCGCGGCTTTGGGGCCCCGTCGTTCGCCGTGCTCGTCAGTAATGGTGATTTGTGGTGGCTACAAGGCAGCGATGCAAATCCACTTCTCGCGTCGACTGGCGGCCTCATCCAGGCAAACCAAGCTCATCATGTAGTCGCGCTCGCCGATTCGACTGCAGGTAGCGAACGAATCGCCTTCTACGTTGACGGCGTTGAAGTCGCTTCTCTATCACAACCAGATCGCATTCCAGACGAGCCCGAAACAGATGTGTACTTTGGCGCTTTCGACCATAACCTCGGCTTCAGTGGTCGCCTTGACGATACTCAGATCTATGATCGCGCGCTCTCCGACGACGACATTCTATCCATCTTCAACAATCCAGGTGCGACTCTCAGCGATACCAAGGACGTCGACAGTGATGGCGATGGGCTTAGTGATGTTCTTGAAGCCGAACTCGGCACGGATCCGCTAGACACCGACTCAGATGCGGATGGCCTAGGTGATGGCGCGGAAGTCAACACCCACAACACGTCACCAACAAGCGCTGATTCCGATGGCGACGGTGCCAATGATCGCTTCGAGATTAACAATGGTACTGATCCGACAGACGCTGCCAGTAAACCAGAAGTCACCGCAGTTAATGGTTTGTTAGGTTATTGGCGTTTTGATGAAGGCGAAGGCCATGTGGCCACCGACTTATCAGGTAATGGACACGACGGCGAGATCATCGAGCCTGATGGCGTGTGGGTCAACGATCCAGCACGGGGTTCGGTCTATCAATCGGGAGGCGGCTCCTGGGTTGAGTTTGGGGACATCCTACCAGTGCTCGATCTTGAGCAGGACTTCACCTGGTCCTTCTGGGTCAATCCCGGACAAACTTCTAACAACAACATCGTCTTTGGAAATCGCTACATGCCAGACGGCACGGACTTCGCCCCTCGTGAGTTTATCAAATTCACACCAACTACCTTCGAATGGCATGTTGATGGTGGCGGGCAGAATGTGCCTGGGGCCAATACCGCGTTTGAAGTCGACGTGTGGTCCCACAACCTTGTTGTCAAGAATGGGGACACGCTCACTTACTACCGAGACGGCGAAGAAGTCGAATCGAGCACCATTTCTTCCGGTCCAGCCAATCCTCAACCGCTCTACCTTGGCGGCCAGAATGGGATCGAGAACTTTTCCGGCTTGTTTGATGATGTGGCCATTTTTGATCGAGCTCTCTCATCTGCGGAAGTCGCCAGCGTCTTCCAGACCGGCGACGGTGGCGGCAGTCTGATCGACGATCCCGATCCCGGCAATGACCCTCTACCAAGCCTAACTGATGTGGGAATCCAAGAGAGCGGCGCCTTTGGCGTGACGCTTCCGGTAGGCGTGACTGGTGACGTTGAATACTCGACGGACCTGGATATTTGGAAAGTCATCGCTTCGGAGGTCACCGGTGACTTCGAAGAAACAGACACCACCCGTATGACCGCACCGGAAGGCTACTATCGCGCGAAGCAGTAGGTTTGTGAGAAACATGAGGGTCGAGGACCGGTGAACACCTATTTGGCCATCGATCTGGGCGCGGGAAGCGGCCGGATCATGGCCGTCCGCTCCGTCGGCGAGACCATCGAGCTAGATCAAGTTTGTCGATTCGACTCTCCTGCGATCGAGCAAGAAGGAAGTTTGTTCTGGGACATCCATCTCATCTGGACTGAAATTACCCGAGGACTTAAGCAGGCCGCTCAAACCTACGGGAGCACAATCCGTAGTATCGGCGTCGATTCCTGGGGAGTCGATTACGCCTGGTTTGATTCGGCGGGTGAGCTGAGTAAACTACCTTACTGCTATCGGGATGCTCGAACACATGGATCGGTTGACGAGGTAGCTGGCTTGTTAGGCTGTGACGCCATCTTTGAAGAGACTGGCATTCAATTCATGGCGATCAATTCGCTATATCAGATAGTCGATGACCTCAAGAAAGGTCTGCTATCAGGTCGATTCCTGATGATTGCCGATATGATCAATTATTGGCTTACTGGTCGCCAGGTCTGCGAAAGAACAAACGCCAGCACCACGCATCTCTACAACCCACGAACGCAGGCTTGGAGTAAGGTTCTCGTAGAAGGTATTGGCCTGCCAACATCGACACTCCCGCCATTGGTAGCCCCAGGCGAAACCTTGGGACCATTACAGCCGAAGGTTGCTGCGGAAACGGGACTAGCAAATACTCCTGTGATCGCTGTCGGTAGCCATGATACGGCTTCTGCTATCGCCGGCGTGCCTGCTTCGACGGACTCTTTCGCTTACCTTAGTTGCGGAACCTGGGCATTGTTAGGAACCGAGGTGGCAGAACCGATCATCACAGACACCGCTCTGGATCACAACTTCACCAATGAGACGGGCGTCGAAGGAACGTATCGGCTCTTGAAGAACATCACCGGACTCTGGATCCTGCAAGAATGCCGCCGCGTTTGGCAGGATGAGGACAAGCGTGCGATTTCTTACGATGAACTAACTGAATTTACGGCCCACGCCGCGCCTTTCACAGCGTTTATCGATCCAGATGACATCATCTTTAGCCATCACGGCAATCTTCCGGAAATGATCCAAGAGTATTGCCAGAGCTCAGGCCAATCAATGCCGATCACGCGCGGGCAAATAGCCCGGATCGCTATGGAAAGCTTAGCGCTTAAAGTGGCAAGCATTTTGGAACAGCTCGAATTCTTGTTAGGACGACCCCTGAATGTTCTACATGTGATCGGTGGGGGCGTGCAGAATAGGTTTTTGATGCAATGCATCGCCAATGCGACGCAGCGGCGCGTGATCGCTGGCCCCACCGAAGCGACTGCTTTGGGCAATGCCCTGGTCCAGATGATCGCGAATAGCGAAGTAGCATCGCTCAGAGACGGGCGGGCACGGCTAGCCAAGGCGATCGACACCACGGCCTACGAACCCAGCGAGTCGTGGGATAACGCTCGGCAACGCTTCCGATCCTTGCTAGCCAAGAATACGCCATGAACACCGAAGACCGAATCCATCAAGCTCTAAACGATTTCCAGATTGAGACGCCTTCATGGGGCTACGCGGATACTGGCACGCGCTTCGGGAAATTCACTCAGGACGCCGCCGCCATCACCATCGAGGACAAGTTGGCGGATGCTGGTCAGGTAAATCAGTTTACAGGGTGCTGCCCCCAAGTCGCGGTGCACGTGCTCTGGGATTTCAATGCGAGGACCAGCCCTGGAGCTGTGGCGCAAATGGCATCTGCTCGCGGCGTGAAGATTGGATCGATCAATCCTAACCTCTTTCAAGACCAGTGCTACAAGCTCGGTTCATTCACCCATCCGGACACTGAAGTTCGCAAACTCGCCATTGCTCATTGCGTTGATTCCGTAAAGCTGGGCCAGGCCTTGGATACCCGGGCCATTACTCTGTGGTTGGCCGACGGTACAAATTATCCAGGCCAGGACAACATACGTACCCGCAAGCGACGCCTTGAAGGCGTATTGGCAGAGATTTACGAAACTCTCCGACAAGATCAGATCCTGCTCGTTGAGTACAAACCCTTTGAACCTGCCTTCTACCACACAGACATTGCTGATTGGGGAATGGCCCTAAATTATGCCCGCAAGGCTGGCGATCAAGCAAAGGTGCTCGTCGACACCGGACATCACTACGCCGCACAGAACATCGAGCAAATTGTCGCCTGGTTGCTAGACGAGAAAATGCTAGGAGGCTTCCATTTCAATGATCGACGCTACGCAGATGATGACCTCACCTTGGGCTCCATCGATCCGTATCAGGTCTTCCGCATCTTCCATGAGATCTTTGCCTATGCCCACGATCATGGCGAGATGCCAAAGATTGAGTTTATGATCGATCAGTCGCACAATCTCTAACCCAAGATCGAAGCCATGATTCAAACCGTGATGACGGCGCAGGAGCTCTATTCCAAGGCGTCGCTGGTCGATCACGTTGCCCTGCATGACTTTCAAGTTCGCGGCGATATCGTCGATGCCGAACGCACGTTGAAAGAAGCCTATGATACCGATGTCAGACCGATGATTGCGGAATGGAGAAAGGCGCACGGTTTGCCAGAGGATCCCTTGCTCGCTTTTCGCGAGAGTGGTTATCAAGAGACAGTAGCCACCGATCGAAAGAAACGCCGAAAGGACATGGGAATCAATCAAACCTCAAGCTACGCTTAGAACTTTAACGTAGCGTTGACCTTTAGTCGCCGACTAATAGCGGACCGAAGCTCAATGGCGACTAAAAGTCAACGCTACATACGTTAAACCTCCGAATCCATCACATGCCTAAATACCAACACGTCGACTACCTCTGGGATAATCCTCATGCCGCCACGCTCGATCCAGTCGATCAACTGGTCTATCGCTCCAACTTACTCGGAAGCGATTTGAGGATCACGAACACTGGGGGCGGCAACACGTCATCCAAACTGACCGAGAAAGATCCACTGACACAAGCGGACACCGAAGTGTTATGGGTAAAGGGCTCTGGAGGAGACTTACGGACATCCACGCGTGCCAATTTCTCGTCGCTCTATCAGAACAAGCTCGTCGGGTTGCAAGATCTCTATGGCAAGACAGAGCCCCGTGGCGTCAAGACGGCCGTTGAGGATGCCATGGTCGGCATATACCGGCACGCGACCTTCAATCTCAACCCGAGAGCGTCATCGATCGATACGCCTCTGCATTCGTTCGTGCCCTACAAACACGTGGACCACATGCATCCGAATGCCTTCATCGCGATTTCGGCTTCGAAGCGATCGGAAGCCATCACCAGGGAGATCTATGGCGACGAAATCATCTACACCCCTTGGCAACGGCCTGGCTTTGACCTTGGACTGACTCTACAGGACATCTGTCAGGCTCATCCGAAGGCGAAGGGTGTCAATTTGGGTCAACACGGTCTGATCAATTGGGCCGATGATGGCAAAGCCTGCTACGAACTGACCTTGGATCTCACCGAGCGCGCGGCGCAATACATTGCTGAGCGCGATCAAGAAGACGGCACCTTTGGCGGCGAGAAATACGGAGCCGTCGATCCTGATATCGCCCGTACAGTCACTGGTGAACTACTGCCTTGGCTGCGCGGTCAGATCAGTCAACAACGGCGCTTCATCGGCACCGTTCAAGCCGATGAGAACATTCTGAGATTCGTCAACAGCCATGACGCCGCCCGTCTTGCTGGCATGGGCACCTCCTGCCCGGATCACTTCCTGCGCACGAAGATCAAGCCTCTTTTCGTTGATTGGGACCCGCAAGCAGATTCCTTAGCAACACTTCGCCGGAATTTGTTAGACGGTCTCGAGCAGTATCGAATAGACTACACTGAGTATTACGGCGCCTGTAAGCACGAGGACTCACCAGCAATGCGGGATCCTAATCCAACGGTCATTCTGATTCCAGGCCTAGGCATGATCGCTTGGGGAAAGAACAAGAGCGAATCCCGCGTGACCGCTGAGTTTTACAACTGCGCCGTGGAAGTCATGCGGGGGGCGGAGGTCATTGATGAGTATGTCGCCTTGCCGCAGCAGGAAGCCTTCGACATCGAATACTGGGCACTGGAAGAAGCCAAACTCCGGCGCATGCCACCCGAAGCCGAGTTTGAGCGCAAGGTGGTCGTCGTCGTTGGCGCAGGAAGTGGTATTGGCAACGAGCCGGCCAATCGTATGGCGGATGAAGGGGCGCATGTCGTCTGTGCCGATATCAATGAGCAAGCGGCTCAGGAAACGGCTTCTGAGATCTCTGATCGCATCGGTCTTGGCGTCGGGGTGGCAGGTACAGGTCTCTCCAACTGCGGCAAAGCGATCGGACTAGGCTGTGATGTCACTGATCGCGCCAGCATCAAGTCGATGTTAGGTGAAGTCTGCTATGCTTACGGCGGTCTCGATCATGTCGCGATCACCGCTGGAATCTTTGTTCCTCCAGACACTACTGGAAGGATTGCCGATGATTTGTGGGCCAAGACCTTCGCCATCAATTCGACTGGGATCTATTTCGTCGGGGAGGAAGCCAAGGCTGTGTGGCAGGAGCAACAGTTAGATGGCAGCCTAGTCGCCACGACCAGCGCCAATGCGGTTGTCTCAAAGATTGGCAGTGTCGCCTACGACGCTAGCAAAGCCGCCGCCAACCATGTCATCCGAGAACTCGCCGTGGAGTTGGCACCCTTAGTGAGAGTCAACGGCATTGCGCCCGCCACCGTTGTCGCCGGAAGCGCAATGTTTCCTCGGGACCGCGTCATAGTGTCTCTTACCAAATACGCGATTACCTATGAAGAAGACGAATCGACAGAGGCCTTGCGAAATCGCCTAGCGGCCTTCTATGCTGAACGCACCCTCACCAAGTCGCCAATCACTCCAATGGATCAGGCCGAAGCTATCCTGTTTCTACTAAGTCAGCGCGCTTCCAAGACCACAGGGCAAGTAATCGCCGTGGATGGCGGGCTGATCGATGCCTTTCTCCGTTAGATATTTACAAACTCTCACGCTCCAAATAAAATCCAGTCATGAGCGACGATAAGATCGCAGAGGTTGTGCATGCTTCCGACGAGTTCGAGCGGGAGCGAGTACCTGATCATGCCTTGAAAGGCCCGAAGAAGTTCTGGGGAATGTATGCCGGGGAGCACACCGCAGGAACCGAGTTCATGATCGGTCCCATGTTCCTGGCTGGGGGTGGCGGTGTGTTTGATTTGTTCGCGGGACTCTTGTTAGGCAATTTGCTCGCCGTGCTCACCTGGCGCTATGTGTGCGCGCCCGTTGCCATGCGATCTAGACTGACACTCTATTATCAGTTGGAAAAGATTGCCGGCCGTAAGCCTGTCGTGCTCTACAACCTCGCCAATGGCGTCCTCTTCTGCTTCCTCGCCGGTGCCATGATCACGGTGTCGGCGACCGCAGTAATCCCAGCGATCCAAAGCCTCGGCATTCCGCTAGAAGTGCAACAGCCCAATCTCGGCGATACGCTCCCTTCCGGGCCTGGCTGGATCGCCATCGTGGTCTTCATCGGTGCGATCATTGCAATGGTCGCGGCCAAAGGCTACGAGACCGTGGCACGCATTGCGAATATTGCCGCGCCCTGGATGATCCTCATCTTCATTGCTTGCGCTGTCGTCACCCTGCCAAAGCTAGATGCTACATCAGCCTCCGAGATCTGGAAAGGTGGAGAACCCCTAGTTGGCTCTATCAAACTCACTTTCTGGCATGTCCTCATCTTTGCATGGTGTTGCAATGCTGCCATGCATATGGGAATGTCAGATCTTTCGGTGTTACGCTACATGCGTCATGCTAGTTCTGGGTGGGCACCTGCTGCTGGGATGTATATCGGACACTTCATAGCGTGGATTGCTGCGTCGATTATCTTTGCCTACGAAGTGCAGACTAATCCTAGCGACCCGCAAAGTGCCCCTGGCCCGATGGTGAACAACGCCATTGGTTTCGCTGGGTTGATCTGCGTCATGGTAGCGGGGTGGACGACTGCGAACCCGACGATCTATCGTGCTGGGCTCGCGTTTCAGGGCATTGTGCCCAAGGCGTCACGCGTGAAGATCACTCTGCTTGCTGGAGCTGTGGCCACCATCGCAGGCATCTTTCCTGCCGTAGCCATGAAGCTACTCGACTTCGTCGGGATTTACGGAACCGTGCTCGCACCGGTGGGGGCGATCGTGTGTATCAATCATCGCTTTGCCAACAAGCCAGGTTTCGCTGCCAACTATGCAGAGAAAACGGGTTCCACCTTAAACCTAGCCGTTCTGTTAGCCTGGCTCATCCCGGTCGGCATCTGCCTCTTCGATTTCTTTGTGACCAAGAAAGTTTGGGCACCGTTCATGGCCGTGCCTGCGTGGCTCGCCTGTGGCGCCCTTTACTTTGTCTTCAGCAAGAGGCTGCTCCGCTCTCAACCTTCCTAACTGATACCTCCGATGACAAACACTGCAAAAGCTGTTTCCTGGTCTACCCTGATAGGCTTCACCTTGGCACCACCCATTCTCTTTGCCACCGGTGCGATCAACGAAAGTACTCTCAAATGGCTCATGTTCGCGGGGACTGTGATTTGGTTCATTGCGACGCCCATCTGGATGAAGGGCGACCCATCCTGACTGGCAGATGGCTACGCTGCGCAAAGCCTTCAAGATGCAGGTCCATACGGACAAGTACTCCGAATACGAGCAACGGCATCACCCGATCTGGCCTCAGTTGGAAGCTGTGCTTCGGGAGCATGGCGTAAGCAACTACTCCATCTTCCTGGATGAGGAGACGCACACCTTGTTCGCCTATGCCGAGATCGAAAGCGAGGACCGCTGGAAGGCCATTGCCGAAACCGAGGTTTGCCAGCGATGGTGGGCCTCGATGACGGAACTCATGCCCTCGAATCCTGACAATAGCCCCGTTTCAACACCTTTGCGTGAAGTCTTTCACCTCAAGTAAACCTATCAGTCCATGCGCCCCCTCCTCTTCTTCCTGCTTTTACTCAATCCCGCCGCAGCGTTCGTGATCAACGAGTTCATGGCGGTTAATAACGCCTTGTACGCCGATGAGCAGGGAGAGTTTGATGACTGGCTGGAGATCTACAACCCGCAAGACGCACCACAGGATCTTGGCGGTCTCTATATGAGCAATGATCGCGAAGATCCCACTGTTTGGCAGTTTCCAAAAGACACGGTCGTCGCTCCGCTTGGGCGAGTATTGATATGGTTAGACAATGATCCTGAACAAGGCCCACGACACACACCATTTCGCCTCAGCGGATCAGGAGGCCTTGTCCTCCTGACCGATCGAGTATCCTGCGCAACATCCTGATATAGCCTTTGGTCGCGCGACGCCCGAAGCGGAAACGGCCAACTTCCTGCTCAAGCCAACTCCCGGCGAGCCTAACGATCCTACGGGTGTTTCCGCTATCGGCGGCGTAACCTATTCACAGCCCGCCGGCGTTTTCAATGAGCCTTTTGATGTCGCACTATCGACAGAGGCGGAAGGCGGCGTCATTCGCTACACAACCGACGGGCGTGTGCCGAGCATCTTCAGTGGCACGAACTACACAGAGCCCTTCACGATCTCGGAATCGATGTGTCTGCGTGCTCACGTCAGCGTGGGCGGCCAGGTAGTGAGTCCGTTAGCCACGCAAATCTATCTGGCCGTGGATGATGACGTTCACAACTTCGACTCCAATCTGCCAGTGGCCTTAGTCGATTCGCGTGGCCATAATTTCACCCAGGACACCTCGCTCAGCATGGGCTTTCCTCAAAGCCCCGTGTGCAGTGTCTTCTTTGATACCTTGGAAGATGGTCGCGCGGAGGTGATGGCGGAACCGCAACACGTGGGGCGAGCAGGCATGAATGTGAGAGGTGCCAGTTCTCGCGGATGGCCGAAGAAGCAGTTCAAGTTCGAGACGTGGGGTGAACTCGATGAGGATCGTGATATTCCTTTGCTAGGGCTTCCATCGGATTCCGATTGGATTCTGGCCGCTCCCTACTTTGAAAAATCGTTGATGCGCAATGAGATCACGTTCCGGTGGTGGGAGAAGTTAGGTTACTACTCGCCGCGCACCCGTTTCATCGAGTTGTTTGTGGACATGAACGGCGATTCCCGCTTCACCTTGGACGATTATCAGGGAGTCTATCTACTCACAGAGAAGATCAAATCGTCCGCTGACCGATTGGAGATCAATGCCGATAGCTACATTCTGGAAGCGACCAATGTGAATCAACACTGGACGTCGGCGACGGGCATCCGACTGAAATTTGTCGAGCCGCGTGAGAGTGAAGAAGCTTCTGAGCGTAAGCAGGCGGTGCGTGAGCACTACAATATGGTCGAACAAGCAGTGCTCAGTGATGACTTCCAGGATCCAAATGAAGGTTACCGCAAGCACCTGCATCTCTCCTCACATGTAGACTACGATATCATGCGGGAACTCTCTCGAAACATCGACGGGGCGAGCACGTTTTTCTCACTGAATGATGCTGGAAAAGTGCAGATAGGACCGCTTTGGGATTACAACCAATCCTATGGCCTGGCACGTCTCTTTGACCCAGTGCCCGGTTGGCGCACTGATGGTTGGAACGAGTCTTACATGACAAACGGCGGTCATTAGATGAAATGGTGGAACCAGCTGGATGAGGATCCTGAGTACCGGCAGCAGTGGGAGGATCAATGGGTGGAATTGCGCCAGGACGTTTTTACAAATGAAGCGTTGTTAGGAGACATCGAAGCCATCGCCGCTTTGTTGGAAGAAGGTGCCCAGCGCAACTTTGAGCGCTGGGACGCTCTGGGTAAAGCCGTCTGGTCTACAGGCCGCAGCACGCGAGCTGATCCAGGAAAGAGTGAGCGTGATACCTACGCCAAGGAAGTGGCTTTCGTGCGCGAATGGCTAACGGGGCGACTCGCGTGGATCGACTCACAGGTGCCGAGCCCTCCAAGCTTCAACCAGAATGGCGGTCCTGTGCCGACCGGATTCTCTCTTGAAGCGGAACCCGGCTCCGGATTCAAGGCCTCCTCTGGAAGTGTCTATTTCACCCTCGACGGCAGCGATCCTCGCGAACCTAGAGGCACGATCGATACGAAAGCCACAGTGTATGGAGAGCCTATCCTGCTATCAGAAGACACCGTTGTCACCGCCCGGACACAAAGTCTGTTTGGCAACTGGAGCACGCTGCGCAGAGCCACTTTCCTGGTGGGAACGGAGCATGCTTCTAGCACAAACTTAACAGCATCAGAGATCCACTACAATCCGGAGGGATCTGACGATTTGGAATTCGTTGAGTTGGTGAATCGCGGGCAAGCTCCTCTCGATCTATCAAAAGTGCAGATCCAGGGGGCCGTCAAGCTCACCTTTCCCACACGGTCCTTGGCCCCGAACAAAGTCGTTCTAATCGTGGAGAACCAGGAAGCCTTCCTTGCTCACTATCAAATCGACAAGTCTCTGGTTGCTGGCCAATGGGCCGGTGCTTTGAGCAATGGTGGCGAAGAGTTCACGATCACCACACCATCGGGAGAACCGATTCTGACATTCGCCTACGATGACTCCGACGGATGGCCTTCCATGGCGGACGGTAAAGGCGCTTCACTCGAACGAGTCTCGATCTCTTCAGACAATCTGGCCGCAGCCAGTGCCTGGCGGGCAAGCGCCCAATCTGGTGGCTCACCTGGGCTCATTGGGGAAAGCTGCCCTATCCTCTCCTATGCTGAGTGGCAAGCAAGTTTTGGAGAAGACTGGATGGGAGATCCCGCGGCCGATCCTGATGGAGACGATTACCCCAATCTCATCGAGGTTGCCCTTGGAACGTCGCCGATTGATCGACTGGCATTCCCTAGCATTGAAGTACAATGGAAAGAGAACACGATCGAAATCACGCATGCAAAGCCCGATGAGCGCCAAGCGGAGATCACTCTTGAGTCCTCAGATGATCTGACTCAGTGGGTCGAAGTTGAGATGGTCAACCGAGAAGAGAGTGCGGCCGGGGTGACACTACGCTCGAACAAGATGCTCGACTCCGAGGGGCGCTTTCTAAGGCTGAAGATTTCACGCTAACGCAACACCACGCACCAAACAACCTCCGCGCTCACTTTCGGAGGAACTCTTAAACACACCAGAACAATCGTTTTAGTTAGACTACCATGATACCCAAGGCGGTCAAGAACGCCGTCATCACGAGCTTTGTCAGTAAGACGAAAGATCGTTTCCACGAATACAATGAAGAGCTCGATCTGGAAGGCCGACTACGGAAGG
>JAACDM010000288.1 GCA_009936795.1 Verrucomicrobiaceae bacterium
ATCAAGCAGCACGCCTTTCTCAAAGGCGTCACCATCAGTGGCACAGCTGTAGGCAACAACTTTGCGCTGCCCAATGGCGCTGAACTGGCCCAGCAAATTGCCGATGTGAAACGCTGGATAGACCGAGCGGAAAGCATGGGCGCTCCTCACATACGCGTCTTCGCAGGCGCTCCGAAAGGCCTTGATCAAGCCGCTGCAGTGAAGCAATGCATCGCCGCGCTCGAAGACTGTTGCGACTACGCTGGGAACAAAGGCATCTTCCTCGGGCTAGAAAACCATGGCGGCATCGTGGCAGAGGCCGACTCATTGTTAGAAATCGTTGAAGCCGTGCAAAGCCCTTGGCTAGGCATCAACCTAGACACCGGAAACTTCAAAACGGACGACCCGTATGGTGATCTTGAAAAATGCGCGCCCTACGCAGTAAATGTACAAGTAAAAGTCGAGATTCAGAAACGCGGCCAACCCAAACGGCTCGCGGACATCGGCCGTCTCACCTACATCTTGCGTGAGTCCAATTACCAGGGCTTCATCACCCTCGAATATGAAGCCAAGGAAGATCCATTCGAAGCAGTGCCTAGCTGGATCGCCAAACTAACGCATTTCTGTTAGATAAAGGTAACCCTACTCGCTAAACCAGGAGAGGAACGGAATCCTTCCCGGAGGCTTCAGACTGACAACAACTTCAGACCCCGGGAGTAGCGGCAATTGCGACTCTTCATCGTTCCCACCAAGGTTTCTGAACTCCACCAACCGCCCACGCACCATACGCCCTCGTATTGGACTACCATAGTCGGGAATCTGCGAGAGCGACTGCTGCAAGGATACCACCGTTGCTGTCACATATTCCTTCCGGTTATTAGGTATCGCAATGTAAGCCGTGTCACCCACTTTCATATTGAGTGAAAACTGTTCTGGAATCATCGCCGTGATCGTCTTGGGCTGTTTCACTACGATGTCCATGATCGGATCACCAGCCTTCACCACGCTTCCAGGCTTAGCGTAGACTTTGTCGATATAGCCAGAGTTCGCGTTGCGAATGACCGAGCTGTCGATCTTAGCTTGGAGGAATAGCAAGACATCATTGCTGGTGTCCGGAATGTTCGACAAATCACTAAGCTTTTGAATGCTCGCATTAGAATCCTGAACGAGCTTTTCGGTGGAGGCCATGGTCTGTCTGACTCCGCTCAGAGTACCCTCAAGCGTCTCGATTCTCGCCTGGACCACTTGAACATCAGACTCAGTTTTAGTGACACCAAGAGCCTTCTTGTAAGAGGCTAGAACTTTCTTCTCTGCGTCAATTTCCGACTGCACAACCTTCTGCTCGCTATCTAGCAAAGAGATCTGCGCTGTGAAGTCAGAAATCTGCTTCTGGAGCTCTTGCTGAAGCTTCGCATTGTCGAAGATCGTCTTCTGCTTCTCGGCTGCCATCTCGGCGATGATCAGCTTATCGTCAATCTTGGCCACGACCTTGTTGGCATCCACAAACACCCCTTGTTCTAACTTCGCAAAGGCGCCATCTGAATCTAACATAGCGTCTACGCCTTCAGGCAATGGCAACAGCCGCCCGGTGATGTCAGCTGCAATTGTTTCAACGGGCTTCGTGACAATACCTCGCATGCGATTGAACTCGCCGCCCGTCTGGTAAGCCCAGACGCCCAGCGCAGCGACGCCTAACCAAACCAAGAGAGGCCAGCTCTCTCGGATCGCGCGACGGCGCATGAGCTTCTTATGAAGCTTGTAATTCGGATGGGAAGGTGTTTCAGAACTCATGGTCGGTTTCTCTTCTCCAAAGGGTTAGATTTCAACCGTTGTGCGTTGCATGACGAGGCTCACCTCGGAAATGTCCGGCAACTTGCCTAACGCATCGACCAAATCCGTTTTATAACTCGGATCGATCAAGCGCACGCTGTACGAATATTCGAGCACCTCTCCCTGGATGGCCTCTCGCATCGCCACCAGCTCCGTATGGGTAGTGAATCGCTGGAATATGTTATCCACCTGATTTTGCGAATCCGAATTCGGAGGTAGCAGGAATCTAAGCAATCCCTCGAATTCTCGGCGCGATGCAAAGGGCGACCACATGAGGAAGAACGCCGCGAAACTAAAGAAAGCCGTTCCCATCAACGCCACATTGTAAACCTGCGAGCCGCAGGCGATCCCCACAGCAAGACAGCAAAAAAGGAAGATGATGTCTCGGGGATCACGGATCGGGGTCCGGAATCGAACGAAAGCCATGGCCCCCATGATGCCAAGGCCACGGGCCAGGTTGTTTCCAATGGCCACGATCATGATCGTGATAACGATCGTTGCTAAGACCATCGTCTGCAGGAAGGATCGAGCATAGGTGAAGCCTTGGTGCGTGTAGCGGTAGACCGTGGCAATGGTCATCCCCAACACAAAACTCATGCAGAGTGAAAAGAAGATCTCAAGTGGAGCGAGAGCTTTACTAGGGCCTAGTGAGGTGAGAAAGGATTCCATCGGCTGGAGGGTCGATTGCGGTCAGATTATCAGCAAGGATTTAATACGTAGTATTCTCAGACTGGGCGGAGTACTGGAATCCGCGAGAAATGGTTTCGAGGCGCCAAGCAGTGGCATACTTGCAGAAGCCCGTCGTCGATAAGTTAAACCGTTCAACGAGTTCAAGCATCCAGCGAGGAGAATCCTTCATCGCTTTCAGCTCGAAGATATAGCCCGCAAAGGGGCGATTGAGCCCCATTTGCGTGTCCATCGGACGCCAAAGGCTGGTGTCATCCTCCACGGGAAGACGCCACTCTCGTGTAGGGCGATAGGAAACGCGGCGATCAAAGGTCACGCGGGCATAGTCATCATTCGCTCCGAAATAGGACTCCCGCACGTAACGGATCAGCATCTTTGGCCGCGCTTTTAGCCGATGTACGATCCGACAATACTCAAGGAAATTGTTGTTGTCCTTGGGAGTCTTCAGCATTGGAGCGGTATTAGGATGCACGACAATAGAGCCCTCGAACGGGCCACTGTAATACTGACCCAACGTCATCTTCGCACGACTCTTGATGATGACATTGTTTACCTTCCGCTTCAGCTCAAAGAACACGGGATGCTCTGGTCTAGTACCGTAAGTGCGAATCCGTAACTTAAACCGAGCAAATGACTTACGCTCTTTCGCCAGCGCCAGGTCCATTGTTGGCGTATCGAGTTGCAATGTCGTGACCGTGTATTCAGGCACAGCCCCCTTCCCGTTCGGGTCAGGAACGCAGAAAGGCTTGATGAATTCCCGGATTTTGGGAACTAGGCTCGGATGAACGATGTATTTCTGCTCGAAACGTTCAATGACCTGGTCTTTCGCGCCTTTCCGGCTTGGGCCTAAAGGGGCCTGGGTATTACCAGTCGGTGGGTTCGCGCTGCTCATCGAATAGAAGGAATCTTTCAGGGAA
>JAACDM010000289.1 GCA_009936795.1 Verrucomicrobiaceae bacterium
AAGATCTCTGGGCCAGCGAAAGCCTAGGCCTATTAGCCTTACCCATAATGCTTTTGCTAGACTAACATCTAATTAAGGTCTCACCCTCCGCGAGATGGCTATGAAGGTTCGACAACACGTGGAGGAACTCCAGAAGGCCAGGGATGACGCTCATGAGGCGAACGCCGCCAAAGAGACATTCCTCGCGGTGATGAGCCACGAGATTCGAACGCCGATAAATGCGGTGGTTGCACTCATTCGCGCTCTGGAAAAGAACCATTCGTCTCCTCATCAGCAACCCATCCTGACATCGCTGCGATCCTCTGCTTCCAATCTGGTGACCTTGCTCAACACTGCCTTGGACTACACGCAATTACGTGAGGGTGCGATCGACTATGCTTCGGAAGCCTTTGACGCCGCCACTGTCGTTCGCGAGGTCACCGATACCCTAACACCTTCTGCTCTGGCGAAGCAATTGGAACTTCAGACCGACATTGCAAATGAGTTGTTAGTCGTACAGGGAGACCCGGTTCGATTTCGCCAGGTGGTGAATAATCTACTCAACAACGCGATCAAGTTTACCGACAAGGGCTATGTCCGTGTTTCGCTGAGATACACGAGTGACCAACTTGAATGCACCGTTCCAAATTCGGGCCCAGGAATCGCAGTTGAAGATCAAGCGAACATCTTCACGCCCTTCTTCACCCTATCGAGCCCAGAAGAGGCCTCCGTGCCCGGAGCCGGACTCGGGCTCTCGGTCTCCAAACAAATGGTCGAACAGCAAGGCGGTCAGCTTTCCCTAACTAGCCAGGTAGGCACAGGGGCGACGTTCACGGTAGGACTTCCCTATGCTCAGGGGCAATGGTAAGGCGCGAGAGAATCCAAGGCCTCGTCGGCAAGACCATCCCTTCGCAGAGGATTGAGGATTCTTTATGCTGAAGACGTGCTTTCGAATCAGGAAGTGATGGCCCTGACACTCGAACCAGCGGGCCTCATTCTAAGGTGTGCGAACAACGCGAGTGATGCACTGACTTTGATCGAACAGGAAGCCTTCAACCTCATTATGGTCGATCTCCAGCTACCCGACATGTCGGGCGACGAGCTGGCACGCAAGATCCTGGAAACGCATCCAGCAATCCCGATCATTGCCGTGACTGCGCAGTCTTCGGCCAGAACACACGAGCGCATCCGTGAGGCAGGCATCAAAGCGGTCATCCTCAAGCCATTCACCGAAGACGGCCTTCTCGAACTCATCCATGAGCACGCGGGCAGCAACCTCAAGGATTCCCTCACTGCCATTCATCCGCAGCACCCCGAGCGGGTTTTTCAACTGGCCCTGACCATGGCTAGAGAATTCCATGTGGCGTCTGATGACCTCCGACGAGCAACTCGATTAGATAACTGGGAGGCATGTGTCCGAGAAATCCGGTCGATCCGCCACAAACTGACGACAGCCATGGCGCAATTCTTATTTACAGAACTGCGAACCACGCTCGACCAATTGGTGAACGCGTCAGACTTTGACTCAGACCTCGCCGGGCGCGCCATCACTTTGTTGGACGAAGCGGCGCTTGAATTACGGCAGTCCTCGCATTGAACCATTTGGCCGAACGAGTCGATGTCACTTGGTAGACTACTTCGCGAAAGAGGCGAAGGACTTCGATTGGCACCTCGCTTTCCACCCCTACCCAGAGAACTTGTTCGAGCCACGTTTCTGGAACGACAAGCCCGCCACGACGTCGGCCGACACGCCACGGATCACGTTTAAGAACCTCGAAGTCCTAACGGAGCACTTTGCCCAGGGAGGAACTTCTCTATCAAAGCAAGCGCAGGCGCATCATCCTGAGCGAACAGAGCTTCCACACGCCCGATGGCCCCGATGGTGAGACCATTCAAACGACTGCTTACTGCTACGCCTATACGGAAGAACTACTCGGGATCGAGCTGCTTCTCCAAGGCGGTCAAGGTTTCGCGCAACAAGTGGTTGTGGTCGCCTTCGGCGGCGACGGCGTAGTTGCCCGCAGATTCAAAAGATGTGACATCGGCTACTTGGGCGAGAAGCACGTTGTCTTGGTGCTTCACCGTGAGTCGTGTCAGGTATTTCTTAGGTATTTGCTTGTTCAGGGCCGCCAGGAGGAATTCCTGCGACCCTGCAAAGAAAGCCCATTGCCGTCCACTCCGACGGGTTTGGGATGAACCGCCTCTAGCTTGAGATAAAGGCCGATTTCTCACAGATGGAGGTGAGAACCGCAGCCAAGAAGGCGCTCAGAACGCTTCCGAGCTTCCCATTTCCAGGGTTGGATACCATCCTGAGGCAATGAAGAGCCTCCCGCCATTCATCCTCTTTGCGCTCCTTGCGGCGTCGATCTCCCGCGCGGACATCATCCGTGTACCGACCGATTATGAAACCATCCAAAGCGCGATTGAGGCTGCTGTTGCTGGAGACACTATCGACGTGTCAGCCGGGACGTATCAGGAACGTCTTGTGCTGAAACCGGGCATCGTGGTACGCAGTGTCGGCGGGAACGAGAAAGGCAAGCTGGGCCTCACACGTGCCGAGATCACCATTCTCGATGGCGGGGGCGCGAACGGAGAAGCCCCGGGCGTGACGATGGCTGCGGGAGCGACCCTGGACGGTTTCACCATCACACGGGTGGGCCTCTACGATGAGGACTCATGGAAGAAACACTGGGACGAGCAAGGCGAGAACCAGTCGCACGCGCGCATCGGAACCTCTGGCAAACCCGCCATCGCGATCACTGGCCTCAACTGCACGGTGACCAACAACATTGTCAGGCACAATGGGGACACAGGCATTGCCATTGTTGGCGTTGAGGGAAACACCACGGCTCCGAGAGTTGTCGACAACGTTTGCTATCGCAACATGGGAGGCGGTATTGGGTCAATGAAAGGCTCCACCGCGTTCATCGACAGCACCACCTGCTTCGAGAATCTCTACGCGGGGATCGGCCACAACGGCGCCAGCCCACTGGTGACGAACAACGTCTGCTACCGCAATGTGAGGGCTGGCATCGGTGTCAGCGAAGGGGCGAGCCCCGTGGTGCGCAAGAACCGCTGCTACGAAAACCGTCGCTCAGGCATTGGAATTCGCACGAGCCCCGAGACACGCCCGGTGGTGGAGGGCAATGATTGCTACGAGAATGCGATGGCCGGTATCGGCGTGGAGGATGAAGCCGCGCCCATTGTGCGAAGCAACCGGTGTTACCGCAACGAGGCTGCAGGCATCGGCTGTCGCAGTGATAGTGCTCCGTTGATCGTGGACAATCATTGCTTTGAGACCGACGCGGCCGGGATTGGCGCTGCTTCTGCCCATCCGCTGTTGTTCCAGAATCGTCTGGAGAAGAACGAAACGGCCGGCATTGGAATTCGTGGCCATTCGAAGGCTTACCTTCTTGAGAACACCTGTCTGGAAAACCGCTTGGTCGCGGTGGGAATGCCTGACGGAGCCGAAGCGTTTCTTCAGAAGAACACCTTCGAGAGAACCGGAGGCATGCCGCCCATCGTGGCGATCCTCGGCGGATCGAAAGCTTCCCTGATCGGCAACACGATCAAAGGAGGCGGCGTTGCAGGCATCTTGTTGGAAGGAAACCTGACCGCGACTGAAAATGTCCTCGAAGGCCAGAATGGCGGCGCTGGCATCCTGGCCAAAGAGAACAGCGAGGTCGCGCTTTTAAGAAACCGCATTGAGGGTTACCGTAACGCGGTGAGTGATCAAGGTGCCAAGTTCATTCGGCCCGAAGATCACGAGCGTTTGAGATCACGAAAGAGAAACGCCAATTGAAATCAAAGCTTATGTCGGTTCAGTCGTTGATGGTGAATGTTGCAGTGCGCATGACGTTCACGCTCTTCGCGCTTTGCCTTTCCTTTGAAAACGCGCGTTCAGGTGGGCTTTCGCTAAAGGGAGTGCATGTCGTTCTGACCTTCCTCATTTTAATCGCACTTTCCGGCGACTTATGATGCAGACTCCCCGAAGCTGGAGAAAGACCCACGCAATGCACCACCAGCCCTGAAGCGGCAGCTGTTCGACATTCGGAGGGCCTCGTTGGAGGGTGGATGGCCCTCTTATTTGCGACTTGAGACAATAGTCCCACAATTTGAGACTCCAACCGTTGCCGATTGGCGTGGGATGGGGTTGATCATTGACCATGATTTCTCCTGTGAACTATCGTTTCTCCTTTGGCCCTTGGAATATCGGCGAGGGTGCCGATCCATTTGGACCGGAAGTTCGGTCTGCCTTCCCGCACGAAGAGAAATTCGCCCTCTATCGTCCGCTAGGTTTCGAGGGCGTGCAGTTCCACGACGACGATGTCGTGCCTGGCCTTGACGATCTTTCCCCGTCTGAGGTGACAACAAAGACGTCGGAAGTTAAGGCGATGTTAGACAATCAGGGGCTTGTGCCTGAATTTGTCGCGCCACGGCTGTGGTTCGACAAACGTACGGTCGATGGGGGCTACACTTCAAATAGTGCTTCGGACCGGGAATATGCTTGGGATCGTACCAAGCAGTGTATCGACATCGCACGCGGTCTGGACTGCAAGGCGATTGTGCTGTGGTTTGCTCGGGAGGGTTCCTACATCCGGGAGGCCAAGGACGCCAAGCTCGCGTATGAGCGGCTGTTAGGCGTGATCAATTCGATGCTCGAGTACAACGAGGACATCGAGATTTGGATCGAGCCCAAGCCTAACGAGCCCACGGATCAGGCCTACGTTCCGACGATTGGACCCACCATAGCACTCGCCTACGCTTCGGATGACCACACGCGGGTGAAGGGATTAATCGAGAGCGCTCACGCTTCTCTGGCAGGTCTCGATCCCAGCGACGAGATGGCCTTTGCTCTTGCTCACGATAAGCTGGCCAGCGTCCATCTCAACGACCAGAACGGTTTGAAATACGACCAGGACAAGAACTTCGGTTCTTCCAACCTTCGCTCGGCGTTCAATCAGATTTCTGTGTTAGAGTCGGCAGGGTACGGAACTCAGGGAGAGTTCATCGGGCTCGATGTGAAGGCAATGCGTACGCAGACCGGATCGCCGGTGACTGAGCATCTCACGAACAGTCGCAAGATTTTCCTGAGGCTCGTTGAAAAGTACCGCGCCCTGGACCACGCCAAGGTTGAGCAATTCCGCGAAGCCAGGGACTACGAGGCGCTCGAGTTCTTCATCATCGAACATCTCCTCGGATCCTAACAACACCAGACATGATCAACTACCGATTGCGCCGTCTCTTCAATGCCAAATCCAACCGCTGCTTTGACGTGGCGGTGGATCACGGATTCTTCAATCAGCCAGGGTTTCTGCAGGGAATCGAAAACATGGCCTCTGTGGTTGAAACTCTGGTCGATGCCGGGCCGGACGCCATCCAGCTGACAGTCGGGCAGGCGCAGTACCTCCAGGAATTGCCTGGACGACAAAAGCCAAGCCTCGTGTTGCGCACTGACGTCGCGAACATCTATGGGAAGGAACTTCCCTCGACCGCGTTCAGTCTCATCATTGAGGAAACCATGTTGCAAGCGGTTCGACTCGACGCTGCGTGTGTTTGCGTGAACCTGTTCCAGATCCCAGGCGCGCCCGAGGTTCATGCACAATGTGTGGAGAACATCCTGAAGCTGAAACCACAAGCCGACGACTTTGGCATGCCAATGATGGTCGAACCGCTAGTCTTCCAGCCAAACGCTGATGCGGGTGGCTACATGGTCAACGGTGATGTCACCCAGATCACCCACCTCGTCAGACAAGCGGTGGAGTTGGGCGCGGATATCATCAAAGCCGATCCTACGGACGATGTGAGTCTCTACCATCAGGTCATCGAGGTCGCTGGGGATACTCCGGTGCTGGTGCGTGGCGGTGGCAAAGTCAGTGATCGTGAGATTCTCGAGCGCACAGGGAAACTGCTAGAGCAAGGGGCGTCGGGCATCGTTTATGGTCGCAACGTGATCCAGCATGCCGCTCCGAATCGAATCGTCCGCGCGTTGATGGCGATGGTTCATGAGGATGCCAATGTGGAGACGGCACTCGCATTGATCTAGTGCCACTCCCGCCCAATACAGAGAAAGATCTCGCGGGCATTGTCGGTAGCGAACGTGTGCTCACGGCGCCCGAGGATCTGATCCCTTACGGCTTTGACGGGACTGCGGCGATCCGTACGCGCCCCGGCATGGTTGTTCTACCGTCCTCAAGCAAGGAAGTGGCCGCCTGTGTTTCTTGGGCGCGGCGACATCGTGTGCCAGTGACCACCCGTGGTTCGGGGACCGGATTGAGTGGTGGCAGCGTGCCGCCTTCGGAAGGCCTCGTCCTCTGCTTGGTGCTGATGAATCAGATCGTGGAAGTCGACCCTAGGAATCTGACCGTCCGTGCGCAGTGCGGTGCGATCACGCAACAGATTGATGCGGCGGCCGGGGAGCATGGCCTGTTCTATCCACCCGATCCGGGGTCGATGAAGATCAGTACGATCGGGGGAAATGTGGCGGAAAACTCAGGTGGGCTGAGGGGGCTGAAGTACGGAGTCACGCGGGACTACGTCATGGGCCTGGAAGTCGTTCTCCCAGATGGTCGTCTGGTTAGGCTCGGCAGTGCCTGCGTGAAGGACGTCGCTGGATACTCGATGAAGGACGTCTTTGTCGGCTCCGAAGGCTCGCTCGGGATCATCACCGAAGTCTTGCTCAAACTTCTGCCCCGACCGGCTGCGCAGCGCACCTTGCTGGCACACTACGACAGAATCGAGGCGGCGGCCGAGACCGTGTCTGCGATCATCGCGGCGAAGATCATCCCCTGCACTTTTGAGTTCCTTGACGGCATGACCATCCGGTGTGTCCAAGACTATGCTAGTATTGGGCTGTCCATCGATTGCGCGGCCTTGCTTCTGATGGAAACGGATGGGCATCCCGCCGCTGTCGATAGCGTGTCTTTGACAGTGCGCTCTCCGATGAAGACGTCCTAGCAGACTTCGAAGCCTCTGCAGAGGGCTTTGGTCGGGTGACTTTAGGTGATCCGTTCACTTTGGAAAACGTGGGCATCACCGCCAACGGTGTCTTCGGAGTCACCATTCCTGACGGGGTTACGACGGATATCGAGTACTCGACAGATCTCATCGACTGGGAAGTCATCGCGCCAGATGTGAGCAGCGCGCTTGAGGAGACCGACGCAGATCGCATCGCTGCCCCATCGGGATTCTATCGCGCCAGACAGTAATTCAGACCGAACAACTCTCGAATGGACGTCCGCCTCGACAATTCGGCGACGCCAACGCACGACTAGCGGACATTTAAATTCGCCAGTAAACTATGATAGACGCCGCAGTGGCGGCAAAGTACAAGTCTATTCCAAAAGTATTTTCACATCAATGTGGATGCTCTACTCGAATAACGCTCTATTCTTCCCCGGCGAGACGGGCGACTCTGTAGAATGCTCCTGAATCGCCGGCGTTATGGTCGACGATGGCGGTTGTCGTCTGCGAAGGGGCAGGAGCGGCGGGAATCTGCATCTCGACAGCCGCCCACGAGTCGAGGTCAAGCGGGACCTTGCCTAGAAACACAAAAGACAGTGCCGAAGCACTGCCCTTCGGTCAGACAAGCGTTTAGTCTTTCTGTGAGATCTACTTACTTTGCGACGCCTCGGTAGTAGCCCGAGGGGCCTCCATTGAGGTCTGCGTCAGCTTCTGTGTAGGATCCTATGATTCCCGTTGCGATAACAGACCACTCAATGAGGTCTGTCGAATACTCGACATCGTAGGTCGTTCCGGCTGGGAAATTGAAGCTGATCGCTCCACCTGCTCCATCAGCTTTGACCACATCACTAATACCTGAGGGACGGTCACCACCATCGCCTCCACCATCCAAATTGCCATCACCACCAGCGACGATATCTGCAATGGAGGCATCGGATAGAGCCCCGGCATAGATGCGAACCTCGTCGATATCTCCTGACATTTCACGATCTTCAGTCGAGCGTGTGGTGCCGATGACAACTTCCGCGTCCACGGTCACACCACCTTTAGTGTCGGTGGCAATCGCTTCGCCGTCCACCAGAATGGTCTGCTCGCCATCTTGGTATCGGAAAGCCACATGACGCCACTCGTCTACGGAGATGGTACCACCTGAGTTGTCATTGCCCCAGTGTCCTTGAAGGTAGGTATTTCCCCGGGCTCCAAGGTGCAAGACGTTCTCGTTCACTGCCTGGCCAAAGATCATCTTGTCATCGTCGTTCCCGCCCGTGGCGACCGTATCAAACCGCACCCAAGCCATGGCCGTGTAGTCTTGACTCCCGACAAAGAGATTGTCTGCTCCGGCAAGGCCCGTGGCGACGTGCTGGGCGTCGGTGCCAGCCTCGTCGCCCGTGAAGTTGAGGTAGCCACTGCCATCAGGCGAACCTTCAGCAACCCAAGCGCCTACATGGGCATTGACGAGTTCGCCAGCACTCGCAGAACCGTTGTTTCCAATCGCGGTACCACTGCCTTCGTTGAAGTCGTAGTGAACGACGAGTACTTGCGGCACCGTCGGAACGGTAGCGTCAAGAGGATCAAAGCCGAGGGCAACCTCCGAACCATCCGTGTATCCATTACTATCAGAATCACGATTATCCGGCAGGGTGCCGTTTGCCTTCTCTTCGCTATCATTGAGCCCATCGGCATCCGCGTCAGCGACCAGTGGGTCCGTCATGTCGGTGAGTTCTATGCCATCATTGACCGAATCTCCATCGGTGTCGGCTTCGCCAGGATGCGTGCCTTCGGCAGCTTCTTCGAGGTTTGTTAGGCCATCACCATCTGGATCGCCGTCTCCGGTCTGATCCAGGTTGCCAAAGGACTCCAACTCAAAGCCATCCTTCAACCCATCGCCATCCGTATCAGCCTCTGGATCTCCAGCACCCGCGGCTATTTTAGCAATAGCCTCGTTCGAAAGAGCAGCCGAGTAGATCCGAATCTCATCGAGATCACCAGACATGTCACGGTCATCTGTGATATGGGTCGACCCGATTGCGATTTCTCCATCTTCATTGAGCGCTCCCTGTACGGAAGAAGCGACGGTCTCACCGTCAACAATGATGCTTTGTCTGCCATCCTGATAGCGGAAAGCCAGGTGAACCCACTCGTCTATCACGACCGAACCGCCATTGGTATCGTTACCCCAATGACCAAATTTTAAGCGACTTTGCCGACCACCATGGTGGAGCACTTCGCCGTCAACCACTTGACCAAAAATCATCTTGTCGTTATTGATCCCTCCTGTGGCAATGGTGTCAAAGCGTACCCAGGCCATCGCCGTGTAGTCGACGTCTCCGAAGAAGGGATTGTCGGCACCCTCCAGTCCTGTGGCTATATGCTGGGCGGATGCTCCGGCGCCGTCGGTCGTGAAGTTGAGATAACCGCTGCCATCTGGAGCTCCCACTGAGACCCACGCGTCGTCATGAGCGTTGACCAATTCACCAGCGCCTGCGCTACCCAGGTTTGCGATCTCAGTGCCGGAGCCTTCGTTGAAGTCATAGTGCACTAACAGGAACTGATCAGCACCAGGCACATTCGGATCGAGCGGATCTTCATCTCCTCCATCGTCAAAGCCATCACCATCGGTGTCCGTTAGTAGGGGGTTCAAGTTGCTAGCCACTTCATCCCCATCGGACAGGCCATCGCCGTCGGTATCTTTCTTCAGTGGATCCGTCATATGGATCGCAATCTCATCCTTGTCTGACAGACCATCTTCGTCACTGTCAGGGTCTTTACCGGCAGCGAAGGGATTCAAGACTTCGCCAGGATTTTCATTCAGGAAGGTAATGTCATCCGCACTCAAAATCCGATTGTAGAACTGAACATCGTCAATCACGCCATCAAAGCCGAGATTACCCGAAGCACCGTAGGCTCCCACGTAGAACTCGCCATCTGAACTCGGAAACGGGACGCTGCCAGTCGCCACCTCGACACCATTTAGAATAATTGCGGCCTCTCCAACGAAAGTAGCATACGTAATGGCAACGTGGTAAGTGCGGCTGGTCTCGATGATCCCTGCCTCTGAGCTGAAGAGGATCTCCTCGTCACCGTACAAATGCAAGGCACCCCTGCCTCTAATAGCGCCACCTCCGGAGTTCCCTCACCCTGCCCAAATACGATGCGAAGATCTGCTGGCAAGGCACCCAGGCTATCTGAACGAATCCAACCGGTGATCGTGAAATTAGCCAACGGAAACGCAAGGCCTACCATGACTCCACCTGGCGTCACCGCAAAGGCCGTCCCCGTGGCCGCATCCAGTCCAGGAGCCGCCAGATTGATCGATCCATCGTTCTGGTCATACATCCCAACGCGACCATTGACAGTCGAGTCTGCCGCAGCTTGATCGACATTCGTCTCGTCGAAACGATAGTGTGCTTCTGGACCATCAGGATTAGGAACAATGGCAGTCAAGTCGACGACGATCGTCTGGTCTTCAATATTCGGATCATTTGTCGTGTAGGTCAGCGTCGCTTTGAAGGCGCCTAACTGATCCAGGTTATTGAAGGTGAGCTGAACGACGTCTCTGCCTACCGAAGGAATCGACGTGGGCGAGGAGACCACCGTGAAGTGATCGGCGTCCGCACCCCCAAGGTTAAAGCCGCTGACTTCCAATGCCTGGGTGCCACCCGTGTTGCGCAAAGTGACCTGAAATGCGGTATCCGTATCGACAACTGGTAAAGGCCCTACCGTAACGGATCCGGAAGCGGCAATGTTAGGATCAGAGCCGTCAAACGCTGCCACCCGGATTCCACCACCGCCATCCCAGAGTCCCTCAATCTCCTCTTCCGTAATAGCGCGTTCCCATATAGCCACGTCATCGATCATTCCTTGCCAGGTACGATCAGCCGTATCCGGGTTCTGCCCAATCATCATCGGCATAGGATTTCCGTTCAGAGCCACACCATTGAGACGCCCCACTTCTTCTCCGTCAAGGTAGTGGATCGTGACATCATTCGCCGTGTCACTCACGAGAACGACATGATGAAATTTGCCATCATTCACACCAAACTCGGTCGTCGTCACATCACTGCCTAGACCATCGTCATCGCCACCTCCTCCAGCGACAGACAGAGTATCCGTTTCCGCGTTGCGGTGAATCCGCCACTGGTCCTGCTCACCTTTGCCAATGACGCTCTGCCAACCTTTGCTAAACTCATCCACGCGAAACCACGCCGAGACGGAGAACCCAGTCGGGCTTCCACCTTCAGCATTGGAAGCGCCTTGCTCCGGCGCTCCAAAGTCGAAACGGTCTTCGACCTCGAGCGGGGTTTCCACATATTCGCGGTCGTCTAGGGCTAATCCATTAATTCGCTTAGAGCACTAACTCATTGACTGTCAGTTCACGATGGTGATATATAGCGCTTGCAGATCCA
>JAACDM010000290.1 GCA_009936795.1 Verrucomicrobiaceae bacterium
ATGTACCCTCAAGTCTTCGAGGACTACGCCACGTTCTGCGAGAACCATGGCGATGTCTCGGTGCTGCCTTCCCCAGCATTCTTCTACGGACTCTGCCAAGACGAAGAAATCCTCGTGCATATTCAGGAGGGCAAGACGCTCATCATCCGCTTCCTTCATCAGACAGATCCTAACAGCGACGGCGAAAGAACGCTGATCTTCGAACTCAACGGAGTAGCACGCCACGTCAAGATCCTCGACACGAGCATCCGCACCGAGAAGAAGTCCCGCCCGAAAGCTGACGAGAAAGACGACGCTCAAGTCGGAGCTCCCATGCCCGGTCTAGTCGCCTCGTTGGCCGTGTCTGTTGGTAGCAAAGTGAGCGAAGGCGATGCTTTGCTGACCTTGGAAGCGATGAAGATGTTTACCACAATCACCGCGCCCAAGGACGGGACCGTGGCGGAGCTGCATGCTGATTCAGGGGAGACGGTGGAAAGTGGGGATCTCTTGCTAACCCTGTCGTAGAGTGGAGCCAATGATCGCGGGAATTCAATCTGTCCCCTCCCCGGGTCTGATTGTCTTTCCGGATCGCGTGCATGCAAACATCACTCGCATGATCCAGATAGCGGGGTCCCCAGACCGTCTTCGCCCTCATCTCAAGACGGCAAAGATGCCGGAGATCGTCGCCCTCTATTTGGATGCAGGCATCTACCGATTCAAGTGCGCAACCCTATCAGAAATGCGCATGGCGTTGCTCGCGGGTGCAAAGGATGTCCTCCTCGCCTACCAACCGCTAGGACCCAATGTTGCCAAATTCGCCTCTCTAGCAAAAGAACATCCTAAGACCAGGCTTAGTTCGGTTGTGGATCACTCATCGGCAGTAGAGAGGCTTGCAGAAACCGAGGCCACCGTTGGTATCTATATTGATATTGACTGCGGCATGCACCGCACGGGGATCCCCGCAGGGGACAAAGCCATGAAATTGGCGGACGCCATCCGCCAAACGAACAATCTAAAGTTCGAAGGCTGGCACGTCTACGACGGCCACCTTCATCAAACGGATCTAGCAGATCGACACGCCGCCACTCGGCAAGCTTGGGCTCCGTTCTGGAAGATGCTTCAGTCTACAAGCGAAGCTTCCACCATCATCGCAGGTGGCACCCCGACATTCCCCGTTCACGCCAACGATCCACGCGTCATTTGCAGCCCGGGGACCACCATCTTCTGGGACGCGGGCTACGCCCACAAAGTGCCAGACATGCCGTTCGAGCAAGCCGCCATGGTTCTAACCCGTGTCATCAGTAAACCCGGCAAAGACCTGCTCACCCTCGACCTCGGCCACAAAGCTATCTCCGCAGAGAATCCCATTGAACACCGCATCGTCTTTCCTGCGATCCCCAACGCGGTGTTTGTCAGTCAGAGTGAAGAACACCTCGTTGTCCAATCTCCCGAGGCATCAGAATTCGCTCTTGGCGACACCCTGTTAGGGGTTCCATGGCACATCTGCCCAACCGTGGCACTCTACGATCACGCAACTACTATCGTTGACGACACTGTCAACAACCAGTGGGCCGTACCAGCGCGTCAACGCATCTAATATCTAAACCGTGCCACCCTATGAAACCCTCGATCAATCTACTTCTCTTGCCACTCATGGTGACCTCTCTCATTGCAGACGAGAGCCCATTGATTAAAGCCAAGGATGGGTCGGGCGTCTACGGTTACAAAGACACCCCCAAACTGCCTTGGTGCGAATGGCTCGTCCATGATCCCGACCGACCTGCGCCACTCAAAATCGATCCCGGTAAACCCATCGCCTCTATACCGGCACCGGGCGATGCGACTGTCTTGTTCGGTGGTGATGATCTCTCGCAATGGACAGAAACGGATTGGAAAGTGTCCGATGGAACCTTGGTCGCCACCGGAGACAAGTCCCCAGCCACGAAGCAATCTTTCGGCAATTTCCAACTCCATCTTGAATGGAAAATGCCCAAGGATTTCAAGGGGCCGTGGTATAACAAAGGCAACAATGGCATCTTGCTGCACGGCCTTTATGAAATCCAGATCTTCGATTCCTTTCACGAACCTCTCTACCCAGACGGCCAGTGTGCCGCCGTGTATGCACAAACACCACCGTTAGTCGATGTCACGCTTCCTCCAGGCGAGTGGCAATCCTACGACATCGTCTTTACCGCTCCAGTCTTTCAAAAGGATCAGCTCGTCTCACCTGCATTCATTACCATGTTTCACAACGGCGTGCTCGTGCATCGCCATCAGCGCGTCTATGGTGCCACCGGTCATAAGGTGATTCCTCACTACAACAACAAAGTGAGCCAAGGCCCGATCAAACTTGCTGGCCACGGCTGTCCGGTCGCCTTCCGCAATATCTGGATCCGCCCCACGTCCTGAATCTCACTCTGCGGACACTTTCAAATATCTGGCCTGATTCCCAACTCCTCGGAGTTTGAAGATCGTGTGCGTTCCGTCTGAAGCTTTAATCTCAACAGGGCGTCCAAACACACCGTTGTAAGGGCTCCACGTTTTTAAATCATCAGACGTGTGGATACGATACCGTCGTCCTGGAGCACTCGGCCAGGTGACTTGAAGTATTTTCGAATCTAACGTTACCGCGATCAGTTCGAATCGAGAATGAGGATCATTGGCAACGGTTCCAGCCATCCACTCCACCTTGTTGGTCTGTCCATCGCCATCGAGATCTCCTTCCGGCCCGTTCACCCCGGTGGGGTCATTAGGATCGAGCCCATTCGCCATCTCCCACCTATCGCGCAAGCCATCGTCATCGCTATCAGGACCAGGATCATCGCCAATTTCAAACGAGTCGAGCACCCCGATCTCAGAGCCATCCGCATTGAAGGCCTGAGTGTCTAGCCGAAGATAGTCGTCTCTGATGCTCACCAAGGCATACTCATTGAATAGGCCACCAACGATCGGCTGCGGCGCCCCAAGAACACCAAGGCTGCTTTGCCGCGCCCACATGCCATCGACATCATGCGCGCCACCAACGAACATGTGCTCCCAATCCCTGACGACGGGCTCGGGATGGTCGAGCCAGCTTCCACCTCCGGTGACCACGTAGTGAACATGATTCAACTCGCCCCGCTCGTATTCATGCGTGTGGCCGCTAAAACAAATCGCCACATCATAGCGTTCGAGCAACGGCACCAAATTACTACGCAAGGCTTGGTCTCCGTCGATCCATCTCTCGCAATAAGGCGGCACGTGGACGCCGAGAAATCGGAAACGTGCCTGCCGGGATTCGGAAGATGCAAGTTGCTCTTCAAGCCAGCCATTGGTGATCTCTTGCCTGTAAAACTGATCGAGACAGACAAAGAAGCAGTTCGAGTAAACGAAACTGAAGGAGCCATGTCCGGCTGAGAGGCCTTCACGATAGCGACTCGGCATATCCGACGCCAAACGAAGCGGTGCCGTCGGGCTACTCGAATCATGGTTTCCCCAGGCAGCAAACCACGGCACAGACGTTCCTAAATGCCTCGCGACGCGGTCGAGGTAATAATCACGCGTATCCGAATAACTGGCACCATCTTCCGCCAAATCTCCCGTCGTCAATCCGAAAGCCACTCCTGACTGAACCATATGTTTCATCATACTGATGGTCGGTTCAAGCGGTTCTGCAGCCCATGCACCATGGTTATGCCCTTGGCTGTCACTCCAAGCCGCAAACTTGAAATCGACCTCTCGCTCAGGTGCCGTGTGGAAATGCGCATGGCCCGTTAGGGGTTCTCCTCCCTGACACTGCACTGCATAGTGATACTCCGTCTCGGGTGTCAGTCCCAAAAGCAAGGCCCGATGAAACCACGTGCCACCACCACTGGCCACACGCTCCATCATCGCCTTTGAGCCGTATTCCTCAGACTCTCCGTAGACCACCTCGAGAATCACCCGCTCGTCGGTCTCCGTCATGATCACGATCCCATCCGTTTTCAGATTCTGCAGATAAGGGGGCGTCAGAAAGGTCACTTCCTCGACAAACAACCCTTCTCCCCTGGCAGGGATTAACATCTGCACAAGCAGCATTGCTGACGCTGCTAGAATAGGCGCAAGACTTCTCATTGAAGCCATGATCGCCTGGCATTCCCCTAGGCACCAGGAAAGAAAGGTTCCTATTTGGCCATCTGCGCCCTCATTTCGTCTCCTCACTTCCGGAGCTGAATCTCTCTTCTAACAATCGCCAACAGTACCACTGCATGCGAGGCATGTGAAACGGACCTTTCCAAAGATTTCCTTTCAAGGTAGATGAGATTCGACCGTCACGATGCACGTAACCGTACCATTCCCCGTACTCAGGATCATGAAAGGTCTTCAGATTGTAGGCTCGAATCTTGCGATGGTTCTCCGCGTATCTAGAATCACGCGTAAGATCGTAGGCTAACAACGTCGCGATCTCGGCTTCATTGTGGGGCCACCAGAACTTCATGTCGTGCCAATACTCTTGGACGGGCTGTCCATACACATCCGTGAAATAGAGCAATCCGCCGTACTCCTTGTCCCAACCACGATCCCACATCCAATCGAGCATCTGGCAACCGAGCTGCATGAGATCGGCATCATTGCGATGCTTGGCTTCGTGAAGGATGAACCAGGCGCACTCGATGGCGTGGCCAGGATTCAAGGTGCGACCGTCAAAATGATCGATGATCGAACCATCAGGCGCCACCTGTTCCATGACACACTGAATCTCGGGCTTCACAAAGTCGGCTCGGATCTCGTCGATGAATCGATCAATCCACTGATCAGCAGACTCAAGCCCAATCGTTTCACGCAGTTGCTGAGCAACGTTCATTAGGATCATCGGCGCACCGATGCCTTTGCCAGGACGCGTGGTGGTGAACTTCGCTGGTAACATCTCAGGGTGCTCGTAGAAATCCAAGCAGCGCCCAAAGAGATCTCGTGCCTCCTTAGCCGCTTTGGCATCATTGGCGCCCTTCGCATAAGCCCCAGACGCGATCGAGGCGAAACACTCTGAAAAGTAGTAGCGGCGCTTTCGAATCGGCTGCCCATCGCGGGTGACATGGAAAAACATGCGACCGTCCCCTTCCCTATCGAAGCAGTGGTCTCGCATGAACTGGATGCCCGACAGAGAGACATCCAACCATTCCTGACGTTGTTCCATCGTGTTGTGAATCGTCGCAATCATCCAGGCAAATCGACCTTGTTGCCACACAGACTTGTCGTCATCGACTAGCGAACCATCGCGATCGCGGGACACCAAATAGCCGCCATGCTCTTGGTCGACGATGTCCGGCATCCAAAACGGAAGGGTGTCATTGAGCAAGGTGTCACGGTAGGCATCACGTAGTGCTAAGAGTTCAGAGGTAGAGTAGGACATGGGTTTGATCTGCTACGATGAGGCTAACAAATGCTTGGTATAACCTGCGTCAATGAGATCCTGAAGAGCGTCTTCGACTTCCTCTGGAATTTCCTGCTCAATCATGAACCCCCGCTCGGGATAGTCGATGATACGCTGCAAATCTCCGACCATGATATGGACGACCATTTCAGGAGTGATGGATTCATTGCAGTAATCCTCAAAGCTCATTTGCGGAGAAGAAACTTGGACGTCGAGCTCAGGCCATTGCTTGCGAATCGTGGCGTAGGTGCGGCGCTCCATGTAGGGCTTCTGCACAGCAATGACTTTAGATAACGTGACCTGCTTCTCTGCTAGCAAGGCTCGGGTGAAGACAACGTTCTCCCCACAGTTCGTCGATCTAGGCTCCACGAGCACCTTAGATTCAGGCAGGCCGAGCTGGACGGCACGTTCTGCAAACAGCTCGGCCTCGGGTCGCTCGAAGACACCTTCGGTGAAATTACCGAACCCACCTGACATGATGACGAACGGCGCCAAGCGCTCTTTCCAAAGCTCCACCGCACGATTTGCCACACGCAGATCATGACTGCAAAGCACCCAGATCGCATCGGAATCCGTCAACGTATGACGAAGATGATGGTAATCCCACACAAGGCGAATGGCGTCAATAGTTGTCATCTGTTCCCCAAGGTTAGCGAACAACCAGACGTTTGGGAAATCGTTTGAAGTGAATCTCAAACCGTCCCTCGCGGCGCGTTTCGTAAAGGCAGCCAACATCCCCATCGCCCAGTTTCACCAGGCAACTATAGGCAAACTCTCCCGGCTCAATCGTTAGGATATCCTGCCAGCTCTTACCATCGTCTGCGCTAACGAAAAGGCGACCATCAGCACGTTCGGTGCCGTAAGGGATCGTCTGGAGGAGCAATCCCGGTCCATAATGCAAGACGCTAGCCATGCATGCGGGTGTCTTCAATTCGTCGGCCAATCGATACGGTTCGAAATAGGCCCCGCCATCGCGGCTAAAGGCTACTTTACGACATTCCCCTCCCTGATTGCGCGCACTGATGAGGATAGATCCATCTGGCAATTCGGCCAACTGCGCTTCGTTGCTAACGCCTGAAGTATTGCCCTCATCCATATTCTCGCCGCGTTGCCAGGTCAACCCGCCGTCATCGCTATAGACAGTGCAAGTCTTCCAAGTACGTTTGTTATTTCCCAGTGGAAGCGTTTGATAAAGTGGAAATACGATCCGTCCTCTATGCTCTCCATGCTGCAATTGGATACCAATGCCAGGGCCTCCACAGCTCACCATTCCTGGACGCCGAATCTGGCGAGTGATCTCATGAGGCTCGGTCCACGTGCGCCCCTCGTCAGAAGATTCCATCTGATAGCTTCGGCAAGTTCTCGGTCCTTCATAACCCGCGTCGGCCATCTCTGTATGGGCAGATTTCCTCGCATGATAGCCGCGGGGGTAACGTTTGTAGTGTAGCAGGATCCGTCCGTCCTCGAGCACCACGGCTCGCGGGTCGTTCAAGGAATCATCGCCCTCATCAGCAAGGATTTGAAGGTTATTCCAGGTCATTCCCTCGTCATCAGATGTCCGTAGTACAATGTCATTCTTCGCGTGATCATGAAGCCCTTTCCGGCGTTCACAGAACGCTAACAAACGTCTATTATTGCTGCGAATGATCGACGGGATTCGGAAACCCTCATTCGATTTCTGATCGAATGAATACACAGGCTTGCCTTCATACTTCTTACGCCACGCTTGAAACAGATCCAGATACGGCCACCGAAAACCTCTATCTTTGCGATAGGAAAGGTTCCCCATCTCTCTCTGATATTCGACAAAGACCTGCAAGAGATCAGCATCAACGAATGGATCACGGGTTTCGAGCTGCCAGTCATGAAGCACCCTAATGAGATCTTCCTTTATCTCAACGTGCGCGGGCTCCGCAGCCAGGTTGTAAAACTCGTCGGGATCACTCTTTAAGTCGTAGAGTTCGTAGCGAGGCGGATGGAGGAAGGTATTATAGGCCGTTTGTACATGCTTTGGTGCGGCGTCGATCTCTTCCTGAGAGGTACCTGCGGCAAAGTGCGTGTTGAAGCGCTCCAGATAGGCCTTGGCATATAGATTCGGTCGGTCCTGAGACGCCGTCGGATTGGAGATCAACTTGAAACGATCATCTCGCACCGAGTGCGCAAGATGAAAGATCGCCGGAGCTGCCCCCGTTGTGAAACCGAAGAGATGCTCTCGCCAGGGCACGGACTCCCCAGCAAGAAGCGGTTGAAGCGCATGGCCAAGAAGATGTTTGCTAGACTTGGTCTGAGCCGCGTTGAGGATGGTCGGTAGAATGTCCAAGGTGGAAACCAATTCCCGCCGCACTTGCCCTCCCTTAATCATGCCTGGCCATCGAACAATGAAGGGAATGCGCAATCCGGCTTCATACACAGAACATTTCCCGCGAGAAAACTGCGCACCGTGATCGCCAATGTAGATCACAAGCGTGTTGTCTAACTTGCCCACTTTCTCCAGTCGCTCCAACAACATGCTTATGCCATCATCCAAACGACGCATGCAGTTGTAGTAATTGGCCGTGAATTTGCGTAGCCTTGGTGAATCCGCACCAACCCAGGGAAGCGGTTTAACATCATCGGCTTCGATAGGCGTCTCTGGCAGGCCAAACTGTTGCTGATGCAACGGGAAGTGAGCATCGGGATAGTTGATTGAGAGGAAAAAGGGATCATTTGATGCAGCGAAGAACTTGTCGGCAGCCTCCGCATAATCCTTCATGTTTCGCTTTCCGAAATTGGCTCCTTTGATAGCGCGGAAATCCACCGGAAACGCCTTCTCGGGATTGACATGAAGTTTGCCAATCAGACCAGTGCGATAGCCTGCTCCTTTCAGAAGCGTGAACACATTTGGGAAACCTGAATACGTGGCAAACTTGTGAGTAGCCAAACCAATCTGCCCGTTCTGATGGGGGTAGAGCCCTGTGAGAAAGCAAGCACGCGAAGGGCTGCACACCGGGTAAGGAACAAAAGCGCGATCAAAGCGCACACCGTCCTCGGCCAATTGGTCCAGCACCGGCGTCTGCGCATACGGATCACCATAGCAACCCAGTTCCGGACCATTGTCCTCCGAGACAATGAGCAAGATATTCGGCTTTGCCTGCGATGTTAGAAGAAAAGCGAGCGATAAAAGGAGCATGGTCCCGGCGGGACCGAAGAGACAAGCCGGTGGTGCAGCGGAGCGAAACCACCGGACATACGTTAGAACAAAAGACAACGCCCTGAAAAGGCGCGAGAATCGCGTGCGGTAGGATATCATCATTCGCCAAAGGTAAGCATCATCGCATTCCATCAAACCACGTCTCAGCATACCAACGTATTCTGCATAGAAACACTTCGCTCGATGATGCTCCGCCTGATTCAATACGTGATTCCTAACTCGATTTGGTCCTGAAACGCCAATCGGTGTGTCGCTGGCGTAGAGCATGTTTCTGCCACCCTTGCCAGGGTGCAATGTTATTATTCTAATGGGATCCGGTGATTTCATCACCGGCCAAACTCTCTGATCCCTCTGGGATCAACTGCATCGACCACACAGCGCTTGAATTGATAGCCTTCCCAAGCTAGTTTAACGCTAGTCTCTTTACAAATGAATCTCCGCCTCCTATTCCTTGCCATCCTCTTCACGGGTGTCGCGCACACTCATGCAGACACCTATTCGAAACGCGCTCGCACCACGATCGGCATTAGCGTGTTGATGCAGATCGAGGCAGGCATCCAAGCTCAGAGGGCCGCTGGGCATCAATCCTACAATCCTGCCTACGTCTTTGTGGTCGATCCGAGTAAACAGCGCATGTATGTGTTAGATCGAGGTAAGAAAGGCATCGTTAAAACGCTGCGTTGCGGAACAGGAAAGAAAGGACTAGGCATTGAGGACGGGCAAACCCCAACTGGTTTCTTCACGATGGGAGGCGTTCGTATTGCCAAGAATGCAGACACCTCGATCCAAACGGGAGATACCAAGAAGGGCGTCTCGGGCATCTATGCCGAGCTCCTCTACCCTCCCAGTTTTCCCGATACAGAACAGCGCGGACGAGTGCCTAATGGCGTCGTGATCCACTCCTACAATCCCAAGTCGAGTTCCATGCTGCGCGAACGGCGAGCAAAGCGCCTTATAGGACGAGTACCCTGTACAATGGGTTGCCCCGTGCCAGAGATTGAGGATGTAAAGAAGCTGCTCCCCTACCTCAAAGGAAGCGCAGGCCAATTCGATCCCGACGCTCGCCCGAATGCCGCCCTACGGAGCTTGATCAAGCAAGGCAAAGTGAAGCAGTATGCTAATAAACGACTGGGCGCGGGAATCTTCATCATGGGCGGCGAAACGAGTCAGCCCTAAGCAAGTCTCGTCCCGCTGTTCATTGCAACAGCTCTTCAATTCCGAACTTCATATAGTAAAGTTCGCGGACGCCTTCATAGAGCACCCCAACGTGATCGTCATCCACTTTCGTTAGGCACGAATAACCTGCGCCTCGTCGAGCGTCATAAAGAGTGTGCCAGTTCTTCGGCCAGGTCATGCCCTCATCATTGCTCACCTTGAGAGTCATGTTGAATCGGCCTTCGCCAGTAGCCGGATTTGAAAAGACTAGCAACGTTCCATATTTCTTGTGATCGATGCGGATGAGCGAAGCCATGCAAGTGGGTTCGGGAAGTGCCTTGCGATCCGAAGGGTGTAGGCCCCAAGTCTTTCCGAGATCCTTGGTCACCGCCACTGTTCTCCCGTTCTGACCATCAGGCAGGCCACGATTCCGATTGTCACGACAGTTGATCATGACCGAGCCATCGCCAAGTTCCACCAATGGCGCTTCGGTCGTGTCAATCTTCACCCCTGTTCCTATCGTCCAGGTTTCCCCACGATCCTTGCTGTATATGAGCGTTGAGAACGGCTTTCCGTTTACAGGCTCAGCATTCACGCCTCGAAACTGTGCCGGAAAGACCAGCGTGCCGTCGCGCATGGTGATGCCATTGCCAGGACCTTGAAGAACGAATCTCCATTCCGGTCTCTTGATCTGCTTGGTGATATTGCGCAGCTCCGACCAGGTCACGCCGTCGTCATCACTGTAGCCTAACATAAACTGACCCGTTTCTTCCGGTTCCAAGCCTGGTCCGGAACCATGCCACGAGCGATTGCCATGGCTCCATGTTGCCGTGACCCAGATGCGTCCGGTGACGCGATCCACCAGAATGGAAGGGTCACCAATGCCATCGTAACGCCATGCAGGGTCATTTCCCATGTCCATGATGACTCTCATCGGCTCCCACGTTTGACCTCCATCGGTGCTACGACTCATGCCGACATCAATGTCACCAGGCAAATCTCCGCTTCCTCGATATCGGTTGTCATACACAGCAATCAGGGATCCCTGATTCGTCGTGGCCAGCCCGGGAATGCGATAGGTGTGACAGTCATCTTGTCCAGCCGTCCTCACCGCGGCACCAATGCGCTGTGGTCCCGCTAGAGAGACTTCTTCAGCACGGTGAGTCGTGCCATCGACATCCAAATTTACGAACTGAGCGTCCACAGTTCCGTTCAGTGACGCCGTCGGTTTCAGTTCGAAAGACACACGCAAAGCATTCACGCCATCGACCAAGACTTGCTCTCCTTTGAACGTCAGTTCGTTCTCGGGCTCAAGCGCTTCTCCAAAGAGTGTGTTCTTGTAGTAGACTCGAACCTTAGCGATCGCAGTAATATCGGGAATGCGGACGGTCAGACTTCGGATCGTCTTCGGTTCCAAGGATCCTGTCACACTGATATTCACCGTCATCACTGGATTATCCTCTTTCCCAATGAACACAGGATTCACTTGCTGCACGACGCTCACATGGTCGATTCGCATCGGCACCGGCTTTTTGATGACCACATCATCAATGAGAGAACCTGCATTCAAAGGTGCTGTGCCGATAAACCGAAGGCTCTTTGTCCCTGCAGGCAACGGAACTCGAACGGTAGACAGGAATGGTCGGCCCACTCGAATTTGATCATCACCACGGAAGATCTCCCCCCATTTCTCTCCTTGCTGAGACTCGATGCGGAAGGTGTAGGGCTTGCGACTTGTCCAACGCTCTGCCTGAAACGTTAGTGCCATGCCTAACTCCGTTGCCTGATTGAGCGTGAGGATGATCGCACGATTCTCGCCTCCTTTGAGGTGTAAACTCTGTTTGCCACGATGGGCGAAACGTGCCGTGATCTGCGCATGCCCGGCCTCTGCCGTCCACACTGTCTGGCCAAACTTCAGTTCGGTAAACGGTTCCGCCTTGGCTTGTTCAAAACCCACGCGGTAGGCAGCGCCGGCGTCTGTGTTTGGCGCTTGAGTGGTGATTGTCGTGATCGGCCAGCGATCCGTTCGAAACGGCGACACGGGCGAACCATCGTTGCCCGTGAGATTGACCTTCGGATCATTTGCCCAGCCATACCGAACGGCCATCGGGTTCGCGACCGGATTCGAAGTCACCAAGATCACGTCGTTCTCGACCGTTCCTTTGGCAGGATGAAAGACATGATCCTCGCCCGCGACACCCAATCCCCTCGTTGGTTTGCCGTCACTTGTGCTTAAACTGCTGGAGAAATGTAACGTTGCCGTGGGTCCATCAAAAGTCACATTCTTCACCACGGGACTGTTGCCGTTTCCTAGTGCTAATTGGGCTAGCCGTTCGCCCACGGGACGCTTGTCAGCGGGATGAACATTGGTCGGATGCCCAACATCAATGGCCACCACCATTCCTGTATGTGGCACTTCCTGCGAAACCTCTAGCTGCATCTCCCGAAACAAAGGCCAATCGCGATTAAGCCCTGGCAATTGTACGAAGTAGAAGGGAAGCTTGGGGTCGTCCCAAGCCTTTCGCCATGCGTTGATCAAGGAAACGAATTTCTTCTTGTTCGCAGCGGGATCAATGCCAGGGCTACCGGCCCCCGAAGCCGTGGCGTTGGATTCCCCCTGATACCAAAGGAAGCCTCGCAGCGCCATGGGCACCAATGGGCGCATGCCGGCATCGAACAGGAATCCAGGTTCGAATGGGTGATGTGGGGCTGGAAGCACGCGTTTTTCTAACCAAGCAGCCAAGTTATCCCGACCACGCTCGCGACACCAGGCAGGCATGTTCGCGTCATCCAACCAACCGCTTGAGTTCGCTGTCGGAATGTAAGACTCCATCGGGACACCTCCGACGGCATTGTGAATGAGGCCTATCGGCACTTCCAAAGTGTTCTGTAGTTTATCACCAAAGTAGTAGGCCACCGCCGAGAATGTGGCTGCCGTCTCAGGCGAGCATCGCGTCCACCCCTGGGTTTCGTAGTAGTTGTCAGCACCAACACGGCGCAACGTGCCTAACGGATAGCGTTTCTTCTTTGGATAGAGCGTTCCTGTGAAATCGAGTAGACGAATATTTAGATTGGAAGCGGCATCAATGGCCTGCTTCGCTCCCTTCGATTGCTGAAGCATCCAGCGCATGTTTGATTGACCAGCACACAGCCAAACCTCGCCGACCAATACATCCCCGAGAGTGATGGTATGGCTTCCTGAACGCACCACCAGTTCCTGCGGCAAGGAATTCGCGGACATCGCACCAAGGGTGACCGACCACTTGCCCAGTTTATCTGCTTGTGACGTGCGCTCTTGCCCAGCGAAGACAACCTTTACGACTGCCCCTGGTGCCGCCTGTCCGAAAACCGGCACGGGCTTGTCTCGTTGCAAGACCATGTGACTCCCAAAGGGCTTGCCTAACTGAAACTCTGGCGGACTGACATCTCGCCACCCTTCTCCCTTGTTCAGAAGTGCTCTCAATCTAATGAGATTCTCCTGCTCGTCTTCAGACCTAGCAAGATTGCTCTCTTCGTTGGGATCAACATGATGATCATAAAGCTCGCGTTCTGCAACGTCTCCGGACTTCAGGTTGATCCACTCGGTGTAACGATAACGCCCATCCGTTAGTGAATACCCTCGATGACCGCGCCGCGTAAATTGCGAGAACGCCGCTTGTTTCCAAGAACGGCTCGGGTCTTCCAACACTGCAGAGAAACTCTTTCCTTGAAGCGCATGCTCCGAAACTGGCAGTTCCGCTAGATCCGCGAGTGTTGGATAGAGATCGACCAGCTCGACCAGGGAATTCGTAGCCTGCCCATTGCCTTTGCGGCCAGGGGCGTGTACAACCATCGCAACTCGCGTGTCCAATTCGAAGTTCGTCGTCTTACCCCAGAGATTCTTCTCGCCGAGATGATAGCCGTGATCACTCCACAAGACCACAATCGTATTCTCCCGCAGGCCTAACTGATTCAGTTCAGACAACACCTTGCCCACTTGGGCATCGATGAAACTGATGCACGCAGCATAACCGTGCTTCATGCGCCGCTGATTGCCCTCAGAAATCACTCCTTTGTTAGGTTGGTCCGTGTAGCGACGAATCTCACCCGAACCATGTAGCGCCATCTTAGGCGCGCCATCGGGCACCGATTGGTGAAGCGCAAGATCGATCTCGTTGGCATCGTAAAGGTCCCAATACTTCTTGGGCGCGATGAATGGGCTATGCGGCTTGATAAAACCCACAGCAAGAAAGAATGGCTGATCCTTCTGCGCGAGTTCACGAAGAGTTTCCGTCGCGCGCTTTGCCACCAAGCCATCGTAAAGCGTTTCATCGGGCACATCGGGCGCTTCCGTCATCGGACCAAACACCAATTTCTCGGTCCAATCACTCGGATGAGGATCCACCGGAAGGTACATTGCTTGGAATGCCTCCTTTGCCGCAGCGATGCCCTTCTCAGTGTAATAGTAGCGCGGGCCAGGGCGATACGCTGGCACACTCCAAGAAATCGGATCACCATAGGTATCCGCTACCGTCTTGCTAGAACCTTCGGGAAACACGCCATGATAAATTTTTCCGAAAGCTTGTGTGTAGTATCCGTGATTCTTGAAGTGCTGCGGCAGCGTGACGATGTCAGGATAAAAGTCACGGTAGTGGGTGTGATTGCCATGCACCTGAATGGCATCTGGTCGCAATCCAGTAAGAACACTAGCACGAGAAGGATTGCAGACCGACTGCTGACAATAAGCCCGATCAAAACGAACGCCTTCCCTAGCCAACTGATCGATATTCGGGCTAATGATGTGATCGTGGCCATAGCACCCCAACTCGGGACGCAGGTCATCAATGGCG
>JAACDM010000291.1 GCA_009936795.1 Verrucomicrobiaceae bacterium
CCACTTTGTAATGCTCATGCTCAACCGCGGCTAGAATCGGCCAGCCCATCCTCAGCTATTCCTCGGTCGGAGTCTTCGCATCTACATCAGCACCATGTTGGAGGAGCGACTCGGCCATCTCACCGAAGCCGCATGGCCACGCCTTGATCTAAGGAAAACACGTGTTGTGACGATATTCGCGCTGTTGACGCACCGAGCGAAAATCCTTGGATGCCAGGGAAGCGTCCTGAGCAAGAAAGTTGCGCGCCCCTACCACCACATTGCTAGAAACAGCCTTCCAGAATGGTTGAAAACTAGATTCGTCAGCCATTGGTGTGTTTACGATACTCTCGCGAACGGGCTGATGGACGAAAGTTTCCGTGCGCTAAGCTACTCAGGAATCTCTCTTTGCTCAGGCATCGTCCGCGCCATCGGATTCCAAGACAAACTCTAGCCCAACCTGATCCGCAGGAATCTTCGCGTGAGCACCGTCGCAGAAAGGCGAGTTTCTTGTCTGTTTGCACTGACAGAGAAAGGCTTTTCCGCCCTTTTCGGCCGTAAACGCCTTTGGGGCGAAGTCGGTTCCTTTGTGGGACCCATCACAGAAAGGTTGATTGGATGATTTTCCGCAAGTACAGAAATAATAGTCCTTTCCTGCTTCGAGCTCAACAGGAATTGGCTTGTTGTTCGCGACAATGGGTTTGTTCATAAGATAATAAGCATACGGTTAACTATGGAGAAGGGTGAAGGATTTCTCGCGGCCAGACCATAATAAATAGGTGGCGACGACGGACGCTATCAAGACTGGCGATTGAAGGACCACCGCACCACCCGCGACGAATACGTTGAAGGCAAGGATGTTGACGACAATCGGCCCTAGCACGAGGAGCCCCTAATTTCGCGTCTTAGGGATGGCTTTGAAAACAGCACCAGTAATCTCGCAGACCTTGACGAAGACCATGAAGCCACTAGACCCCGTAGCCTGAAAGAATGGGATCACCCGCGAGCCTTCCGGCGGTGCGGGCATGGGAATGAGGTTCCCAAAGAAATTCAAACCGAACAGGAAAAAAGCGAGCCCAAGCAGGGCACCAGCGATGTTGGGTAGATGGTGCTTCATGATGATTGTGATGATGTGGGTTCATTGAGGCGAAAAGCGAGGAGTCGACTTTCGTTAGAGAGGCCCTGAATGCGGAAGCCGTCAGCCTGATTCTCGATTGGTAAACCGTCTCCAGCGTTCAGTACGCTCTCCTAACACATCGATGCCGCCAGAGATCACCTGCAGCCACACGTGAGGCATCGGCTCGGAGGCAGGGACGTCGAGCGCACGTCTAGCATCGATCCGTCCGAAGAAGATCTCGGCGCTCTGTCGAATCTCTGTGGATCCGTCACGACCACTTCCCGAGAAGAGCAGACTGAGTGTATTTGGTGGCGCGGCGTCGCCCATTGGGATCTCGGCGTAGCGCGGTTCTCCACCCCTTTCGCTGGGATGAAGCCAGACCTGGTAAAGATGAGTTTGGTGAGTCTATGATGGATTGAATTCACTGTGAGTGATACCGCTACACGCACTCATGTACTGCAGGTTGCCCGCCTCGATGAACGCGCCATTGCCCATGCTATCCTTGTGGGCCAACTGCCCATCGATGACGTAAGTAAAGATCTCCATGTCTGAGTGGGGATGTGTGGGAAAGCCACCTCGCGGCTGAATGGTGTCGTTGTTCATCACACGAAGCGCCTTGAATCCCATGTAGTCCGGGTCGACATAGTCTACGAAGGAGAACGTGAATCGTGCCTGCAGCTAGCCATGATCCGATTGACCACGTTCATTGGCAGGGCGCTTACGAAGAGTAGGTATGACGTTTGTTTTCACATACACATGCTGTGCCAACGCAGCATGTCAGACCAATACCTTGTCATTGGGCCAGGTATGCGTTTCTCTTGTACCTGAGATGGAACTCCGACACCTCCGCTACTTCGTCATGGCCGCTGAAGAAGGCAACATCAGCCGCGCCGCAGAGCGTCTTCCCGCGCCGCAGAGCGTCTTCATGTGTCTCAGCCCGCTGTCTCTCGCCAGGTCCGAGACTTGGAAGAGGAATTCGGCCTAGCCTTGTTTGTTCGCAAGCGAGACGGACTCGAACTGACTGAGGACGGCCAGACAGCACTCAGTCTCGCGAAAGAGGTTCTCCGCCAGGCAAATGCGCTCACGGAGACGATGCTTCCACTTCGGGATAGCGATAGGATCACAAGCCTGCGTATAGGCTATATCCTGACCGCATTGCCAGGCTTCCTCGCACATGGTCTGCGCCAGTTCCGCCAACGCCATCGCGACGTCTGTGTCCAGATTTACGAAATGTCACCGAGCGAACAAGAGCTAGCCTTGCGCGAAGAAAGAATTGATCTCGCTTTGCTAGGTCAGCCCTGCCCATATTAAAGCGCACCTACGAGATACGCCCGATTCGTAAAGTTCCGATGGCTGTGGCCCTCCCTTAGAGTCATCGCTTGGCCCACCGCAAGGCGATCGATCTCAATGAACTCTCACAGGATGCCTTCTTCAGCCTACACGAGAAGCATTTTCCTGGTCGCCCCTTGTTACTGCGCGCACTCTTTGACAAAGCATGCATCTCACCCACGGTTGCGTTGAAGGTGGACGGGCTATCAGAGCTCTTGGGTCAAGTTGGAACCGGAGGTGGTGATGCCCTCATCCCCAGCGATGCCCACACGTTACCTCATGCGGGCGTGTGCTTCGTCGCCTTGCGCCGCCCAAAGACGATGCTGGTGTCATCGGCCGTCTGGCGCAAAGACAGAGGCCCTTCTGAACTGCTACAAGAACTCGTTGACGAATTGGCTGCCGAGTAGCGTTAGGAATGGGGCGGGGCCATGTCAGCCAGGTCTCGCCTCAACGAAGAGCCTAGATTCTGCTGAAGGTCCGACATTCACTTATACTCGAGTAGCTACGTCACCGTCTCGCCAATGGTGCAGGTGATAGGATGAAGGTGGTGCACCTGCCGGCGCGCGATAGGCTAACTTGAGACAATGGGACATGGCCTATCCATTGACGCAAGGCAGCCGCCTTGATAGGATCCCGAATCTTGAATAGAACTCCCCAATTCCATGTCGGCTTGGCTGCGATTGCCACCGTTGCTTCAGTAACTCTACCCGGTCAGGCCGAGACGGTGGCCATCCCCGAGTTGAATCCCAAGGGCGATGTCTACAAGACAGAAGGCCCCAATGATCCGTTGATTTATGGCAGCACGATTGGCAGAAAAACAGCCATCATGCTCTACGTCGATTTCTTGGACGCTGCGATGGAGATCGATACCCAAGAGCGGGCCAGGAAAGTTCTCGGAGATGGGAAGTTCCAGCAGCTGTTCAAGGAACAGTCGTATGGCAACGTGTCGTTTGAGATCAGACACATCGATGGTTGGCGCCGCTTGTCCAAGTCCCACAAAGATTACAGTAGCAAGACGACGGAGGCGCACCGCGAGCTTTTTGTCGAAATCTTCAGCCTGTATCCGAAAGTTGATTTCCTTGCCTACGACTACATCATGGTGAACATGCCGCGTATCGGCAACACTGCTTTCGGTGAGCGAGCCGCTATTGCCATTCCTTACAAAGGGAAAAAGATCAATGTCGCGCTGAACATTTCCAGTGCGAGCCCATACGTCCTCGTTCATGAGACGGCCCACTGCATGGGCCTGCCCGATCTGTATTCATACGGCGGCGCCAAAGGTATGAAGAATCCGACGGGTCCTTGGGACCTCATGGCGGCCGCCAGCAAAGCAGGTGGCTTTCTGGGATGGCACCGTCACAAGTTGAAGTGGCTCGATGCCAAGAGGAAGACCTATGTCGTCAAGGGGAAGCATCGCTTCGAACTTACGCCCCTGAATGCCCCGTCCGGTGTCTCGATGATCACGGTCCCCGTCAATGACCCGGCCAATCCTAGCAAAGTCTTTGTCGTCGAGATTGCCCAGCCGATCCGAAACCTTGGCAAAGTTGGGTCCGTTACCGGTGTCCTTGTCTACAGCGTTGATGCCACGCTTGCTACGGGGCTGAACGCGGTCGTTGTCTATCCAAAGATCGATCTGTTGCATGCCTCGTTCGAACCAGGGGACCTGTTTGAACACAAAGAGGCACCTCTGAGCGTCAAGGTGCTGAAGAAGAATGGGAATGGATCGTACCTCATTGAGCTGGATGTTCCGTCGTGAGGACGTTGGTAAGGCAATAAGGCGCTCCCTGGGTCAAGCGTTGACAACGCTGCTACAAATCAGCCGCTTTGAGATTCCGATAGTCAATTGCCATGTCGCGATTGCCGTGTAGTTGAATTCCTAAGGGTCCCTTTTCCACAGCGGATTCTGACGTGTAGGTCATGACGTAAGTGCCGTTTAGCCAGGTTCGATAAGTATTGCCCTTCACCTCGATTTTTATGTGATTCCAGTCGCTAGGTTTTAAGAGCGTCACTGCGAGGTCGTTGCGAAAGGGATAGCCCTTGCCAGGAATGTAAGCTAAAGCAGTCATGTCTACTTTTAGCGAACCGGAAATGCCGATCTGAATCTGGTCCTTATCGGTCTTCACGTAGATCCCTGAATCCACGGTGCCCTCGCCAAACTTGAACTCGAATTCCATGACGAAATCGGTGTAATCTTTCTCGGTCCAGATAGCTGAGCCCTTCCTCTCCGGGCCGCTCTTGATCTTCAGCTCGCCATTACTAGCAGAGTACCAGATATTATTGTCTGGGGTCTTCCACCCGCTCAGGTCTTTGCCGTTGAAGATCGATTTCAGCTTTGGCGCGTGATGGTCCGCATGGGCGAGAGCCAACGCTGAAGCGATAATAAGAAGAAACCGTGGGATTGCTGAAAGCTTAGTCATGCCGTTACTCTGGTCAGAATCGTCGTGATTGGAAGGAGGAAAGCTCCAACACGCTGCAACTCGTACTGATTGCCTTCCTCTTCGGGTCCAGTTAAGCTCGTCAATCATGAAACTCTTCGCCGCCCTCATCGCCCTCATTCCCCTTGCTCTAGAGGCCAAGGACACGGAACCGCCCAAAGTATTTCAGGATTCACCCGTGGTCGCGGACAAGGCATCTTTGAAACTGGTAAGCGACGCTTTTAAGTTCACCGAAGGGCCTGCACGCGACGCGAAAGGTGATGTCTATTTCACCGATCAGCCGAACGACCGGATTCACCGATGGATAGCCGAAACAGGAAAGGTGGAGCTCTTTCTCGAACCAGCCGGTCGTTCGAACGGACTTTGTTTCAATCCCGAGGATGGTGCACTCATCGCCTGCGCGGATGAGAAGAACGAACTCTGGCGCATCGCCCCAGCAACTAAGAAACACGAAGTCTTGTTAGAAAATCACGAGGGGAAACTCTTCAACGGTCCCAACGACGTCTGGGTGCTCCCTTA
>JAACDM010000292.1 GCA_009936795.1 Verrucomicrobiaceae bacterium
ACGGCTTGCGAGCTAAGCTGTTTACCGAACGAGAGAAACGCATCCACCCACTAAAGGACGACAAGATCCTAACGGACTGGAATGGCCTCATGATTGCAGCACTCGCCAAGGCGGGCATTGCCTTTAATGAACCTAGTTATACCAAGGAAGCCCAGCGCGCCGCAGATTTCATTCTGAAGACGTTACGAGATGACAAGGGGCGCTTACTCAAGCGCTATCGTGATGGCGATGCGGGGCTCGAAGCCTTTCTCGAAGACTATGCCTACATGCTCTGGGGCTTGGTCGATCTCTATGAGGCTTCTTTCGAGCCAAAGTATTTGGTTGAAGCGAAGGCTCTCGCCAAGATCCTCCATGAGCACTATCGGGACGAAGAGAATGGCGGGTTCTTTACCACTGCTGATGATGGCGAGAAACTGATCGTGCGTACCAAGGAAGTCTATGACGGCGCGCAGCCTTCTGGGAATTCCGTGGCGGCGCTTAACCTACTTCGATTGTCCCGTCTCACCGGGGACACGGAGTTTGAACAGCAGGCCAAGAAGACGATTGAAGCCTTTGGAAGCCAGATCTCGGAACGGGCCGCAGGCTACTCTCTGATCCTGCAGGCGGTCGACTTTATTCACGCCAGCACGCGAGAGATTGTGGTCGCAGGTAAGTCAGGCGCCGAGGATACGAAGCAAATGTTAGCACTCGTCCAGCGACGCTTTGATCCGCACAAAGTGATTCTCTTTAAGGCAGACGGCGCTCAAGGCGATGAGTTGGGCAAGGCCATACCTTATGTGGCCCCGCACAGCAGCGACGAAGGAAAAGCGCGTGTGTTTGTGTGCCAGGACTTTGTTTGCAAACGGCCCGAGTCGGAGATCGAGAAAGTGAAGGCCCTTCTAAAGTAGAGCAACATTCCAATGTTGCTTGTAGCAAGCGGCGCGTGTTCTCTCTTGAAACGACTTCTGAGGAGTCGATCTGCGCGTCCACCTATTCGCCTTTCGATAGCAAAGGCTCCAATACCTTCCAGACGGTAACGGCCATCTTCTTGTGGCCGTCTTCGTTTGGGTGAATGCGGTCGTCTTGGTTGAGGGCATCTTCTCCGGCCACGCCATCCAAGAGGAACGGAACGAACGCTAGTTTCTCCTCTTGCGCCAGTTCGGTGAAGACGGCTTGAAACGCCTTCACGTAGTTGGCACCCATGTTGTCAGGCATCTGCATGCCGGCCAGGATGATTTGGATATCGGGCTTCGTCTTGCGTGCCAGATCAATCATGGCCTTGAGGTTTTGCCGCATTTCCTCGGAAGACAATCCCCGAAGGCCATCGTTGCCTCCGAGGGCAATCATTAGGACATCCGCAGGCTTCTTCATGAGCCAGCGTAGCCGAGCCAACCCGTTCTTGGTCGTGTCACCACTCCTTCCTCCATTGGCGACGCTCCATGCCGTGCTGTTCGCATTCAGCCTAGCCTCGAGTAGGGCGGGGTAGGCATCTGCTTTGGCGATGCCGTAACCAGCCGTCAGGCTATCGCCCAAAATGACCAGACGTTTGAGTGATGTTTCAGCAGTCGACTTTTCGAAAAAAACGAGGTTGATCAGCAGGCAAATCGAGGCCCCTATCATGCAGACGTTTCGCATTCCGGAACGTAACGCTTGGCAAGCCGCAAGGCAACCCCCATGGCCATCCTCGAAGCTGAACACGTAAGCAAAGACTACGCCTCTGGCGAAAGTCGTCTCACGGTATTAAAGGGGGTGAGTTTTCAACTTGAGGCTGGATCCTCCTGCGCAATCATCGGCCCTTCGGGTAGTGGAAAGACTACCTTGTTAGGTTTGTGTGCGGGATTAGATGTTCCTAGCGAAGGGAAGGTAATTCTCGATGGTAAAGAGCTGCAGGCGCTGACAGAGAACGAACGCGCCGCCCTCCGGCGCGAACGGACCGGCTTCATCTTTCAGAGCTTCCAGCTCATGCCTAGCCTAACCGCCTTGGAGAATGTGATCCTTCCGCTGGAACTTCTTGGCCAGAAGCCAAGCGCTGAGGAAGCGGCCAACCTCTTGGGCCGGGTCGGATTAAAAGATCGTGTTGACCACTATCCGCTTCAGCTGTCTGGAGGAGAACAACAGCGTGTCGCGATTGCACGCGCATTCATCCATCGCCCAGCTGTTCTCTTTGCCGACGAGCCTACGGGCAACTTAGATGCGGAAACGAGCCAGACGATTGTCGATATGATGTTCTCACTCAATCGAGAGGCTGGCACCGCTTTGCTTATGGTCACGCATGACCCTGATCTCGCTCGCCAGGCGAATCGCACGATGACTATGGCGGCTGGCCGTTTGGAGTCCGTGGTTGAAAATGCTTTGAGTGTTTAGAGTTAGCGGGACCAACCTACTCGAACACCTCGACGACACTATCGCGATGACTGCAGGCGTATATCATAATGGAACCATCATCCTTAATCCGGAGACCACCCCCCGCTTGGAAAGTCGTTTCGATACAGTGGAATGATCGGGTGCCTCGCTTGACCAATAGGGCAGGGATTTTAGTTAACGGATCCCGTCGCCACTCGTATAGATCGAGGCGATTCGCCTCGTCATTGCGGCAGAAGCCTGCAAGGAAACACCGGCCCTGCTTGTCGATGATCAAATTAAGATTTTGATAGGAATTGTAGTTCGAATCGGTCCAGTCGCTTCGGTCCGCCTCGAGAGCGCTCCAGGTTACACCTTTCTCGAAGCGACACCGAGCATCATTCAGTGGGTGCCCATTCGACTCATAGAAATCCAAAGTCGCGGAATCCCAAGTCCCGACGACTAAAAGATAGCGGTCTTTTAGTTTTGCCATGGCGATGGCTCCGGCCGTTGCCCGCTCGAGCTTGCCCTCACGCTCTATGGATACGAGGGGCTTCATGGTGTTACCGAGAGTCTTCGCTGACACATCGGTTACCCAAACTTTGGACGTGTTCTTGGCCTTATTGTCTTCGAGTCCTATCGCTGCATACTGTCCATCCACGATCTGAATACCGCCCGCATGGCGGTAGGGCGATGGCAGCAACGTTGTCATGCGAGACTTCGTGTCGTCTTGGTCTGAAAGAGGCACCTTGAGCACATAAGAATGATCTTTCGAACTTCCTGACAGGAGCAAGAATTCCTTCTCAGCTTGTTCAAACCACTGGACTCCTTGAAGATGCCCACCTTCGGGCAGGCGCTCGCTTAGATCGAAGCGAAGGCTTGTTGGCTTCTCCGTATTGATCTTCGCGATGGCGTCCCACACATCTGGCAGCTGGGCTGTTGATGGAGATGAACACACCGCCAGCAACGACGCTATACCAATGATACACTTCATCCCCAACGGTAGTCAATTGACCCCTTTCCTTCAAGCTCTCCGCGATGACAGAGTGAGAACGCTCTTGCATGAACGGCTAGACGATGAGGAGGTGTCCGCATCATGACAATCTCGTGGCGTTGGCTCTTCAGCATGGCCTGGCGGGACTCTCGGCAGAGTCGCAAACGGCTCTTGCTGTTCTCGAGTCCGCTTGTCTTCGGAGTAGCGGCATTGGTCGCCATCCAGTCATTGCGTGACAACATTCAGGATTCCATCGACGGGCAATCCAAGGCACTGGTCGGAGCTGACCTGCTTTTGTCTTCTCGCCGAGCTTTTGAGGGGGATGCCAAGAAATTGCTCGATGAAATTGGAGGGGAACAGATTCACGAAATCGCATTCACCACCATGGCGTATGGGGCCAAGAGTGATTCGGCACGCCTGGTGCATTTGCGAGGTGTGGGTGAGGGTTTTCCTCACTTCAGTGAGATCGATGCGTCGCCGGGGTCTGCCTGGGATCCTTACCTGAAACCTGGCACCTTTGTGCTTGAAGAGAGTTTGGCGGAGCAGTTTGGTCTCGTTCCTGGTGATTCCCTCAAATTCGGTGATTTGGAATCGACGATGGCAGGAGCTCTGGTGACCTCGCCCCCGCGGGCATCGTACTTTGCGGCTTTCTCACCTCAGGTTCTCATGCCTCTCGCTGAGATCGAGAAGACTGGATTGGTGACCGCACGAAGCCTTGTGTTTTATCGAACGTACATTCGCTTTACGGATGGCCGGGATCCTGAGGCCTTGGTAGAGAAATTGACGGAACGCTTTAAGGCTGCTCGTGTAAGTTGGCAAACGCCGGAGAAGCGTCGGCGAGACATTGGGAGACAGCTTGATCGGCTCTATCGCTTTCTCAGTCTTGTCAGCTTGGCTTCGGTCGTGCTCGGCGGCATTGGCATTGCCAGTGCGATTCATCAGCATGTGTCTCGTCGATTGCGCAGTATCGCGATTCTAAGGTGTTTAGGAGCGACGGCTGCAGATGCCTTTGGAATCTATCTGATCCAGGCCGTCGCTCTTGGTCTATTGGGCTGTGCTGGTGGTGTTGTGTTAGGGGTGGCTATTCAGGCAAGTATTCCGGCCTTGTTAGCCAATGTCACACCGCTCGAGATTAGCTTTCGGGTGTCACCGTTGGCGATCGCTGTGGCTTCGGGACTGAGTCTTATCATCTGTGTGAGTTTCGCTCTCTTTCCGTTGCTCAATGTTCGTCATGTTCCGCCCTTGGCGGCGATTCGCGTAGCACTGCTCAACACGGGGCCCAATCGGCGTGATCGCTGGACTTGGATTATTGGTGGAGGACTTGTCTTGATCATTATTGGATTCGGTATCTGGCAGCAAGGGATGGAGTGGCGATCTCTTGCCATGTCCGGTGGTCTGATGGGCGTCTTTCTCTTGCTGTTCTTGGTTGCGAAACTGACAGTGTATCTAAGCCGGAAATTTGTCAGGACGTGGTGGCCATTTGCACTTCGCCAAGGGCTTTCCAACTTACATCGTCCCAACAATCAGACGTTGGCGGTGATGGTTGCTTTGGGATTGGGAACGTTTCTCATCGTTACGCTCATTCTTGTGCAGAATCTTCTCCTGAATCAGATTCGACAGGAACGCTTGGCTGAGAACGGTAATCTTGTGCTCATCGATGTGCAACCAGACCAAGCCGCAAAGGTCCGAGCCTTGCTCGCAAAGGAAGAGACGACGGTTATTCAGACGGCTCCTATGGTCTCAATGCGCATTGAGGCGATCAAGGGGCAGTTGGTCACCGATCTCGTTAAGAATCCGAAAGCTAAGGTGCCCGGATGGACGCTGCGTCGAGACTTTCGTTCGACTTACAGGTCCAACCTCACGTCTTCTGAGAAACTGATCGAAGGTGTTTGGGTCGAGCGTGTTGACAACTACGATTTCGAAACGCCAGCTCCTGTGTCGCTGGAGGAAGGAATTGCGAAAGAGCTAGGATTGGTCGTTGGAGACACGTTTACGATGGATGTGCAGGGCTTGTCCCTGGAGATGAAGGTAATGAGTTTACGAGAAGTGGATTGGAGCAATCTCGGCCTCAATTTCTTCATGGTTTTTCCGGAGGGGATTTTTGAAGAAGAGTTAGCGTTCTACGTTTACACCGCGTTTGTAGAAGACTCGACCAAGTCTGGGCGATTGCAGACGGAGATCACCAAGGCGTTTCCAAATCTGTCTGTCGTTGATCTGACATTAATTGTGAAAGCTCTGCAGGATATCCTCGACAAGGTGGCTTTAGCTATCCGTTTCATGGCCGGATTTACGGTAGTGACCGGCATCCTTATTCTTATGGCAACGCTGATCTCTGGACGAGGGGAGAGGCTTCGGCAAATGGCTTTGCTGCGAACATTGGGTGCTTCCAATGCTCATGTCTGGCGAATTCTCAGTAGCGAGTATTTGGCACTTGGCTTTTTGGCGTCTTTGGTAGGAGTGGTCTTGGCACTCGCCGCGTTCTGGCCTCTAGCTATTTTCGTTTTCGACTCGCCGTTCAGTATTGATGTAGGTGTGTTGTTTGTGGCCGTTGTTGTCTCTAGTCTAGCCACGTTGGCGTTAGGCCTAGCACTGAGCAGGGGAATCACTACAGCTCCACCACTCGAGGTTGTTCGCCAACAGGACCTAGCTTAGACGAAGGTTGGTAAAACTAACCTCAGAAAAGTTGCGCGGAAAGTGCGCCTCGGTATCTTTAAGCACAACCCCCAGAGAGTGCCCTTAGCCCCCGGCACTAGCCCCGCAGTGAACCCCCTTGATTCACTGCGGGGTAAGGTTGGCTAGTCATGAAGTGGCGGATCTTGTTAGAGATTTCGGTTTCTCTTCGAGCGCATTGTTCACGTTCCTAGACTGGTTGTTGCGGATGAACCAAGCGAAGGAGAACAAGGACTTTTCGTTGTCACTCTGCGGTGATCTGAAATTGATCGATCATCATGACCAGCTGAAAACCGAAATCAAAGTCTCGTTCGGAGGTAATTGGTTGATCCGAGTTTGGAACAAGCTCTTAGATCTTTTATAGCACAAGTTTCTCAAGATTCAGTAGGGGCGCAGGATTTGATAGAGGCCTCGTTGGGTGCCTCCTCGAGGGTTTTCTGGCTAAGCTGCAGATTTTTTGAAAAGGGCTCTCAGAAAATGATTGCGCCTTCTTGGTCAATCCGATTACGCTGCGCCCCGGTGGTCGAGACAGCCCGCCCAGACGTCACTCCCTCCCTTTGTGGCGAGCACCACCTCATATCCGTGGTTGCCGCTTCTGCGCGTGCTGTTTCGGCCACCCTCGGGCGCGGCCTGGAATTTTAAGAGGTTGGAAGAGGCTGTGATGCAGGTGATCCGCTTGCCGTGTTGAGTTACTGTGGTGCAAGTTCGGACTCAGCAGAACTTGTTAAAGATTCTGTTTCTTGGGTATCGTCCACTTGTCGAGATGGCCTGGTGTGAATGAACCAAGCGATGCAAAAGAAGAAGGTTCCTGCGATGACCATGCAGGCCGAGGCTGGGCAGTCTAGCCAGACGGCGAGGTGAATGCCTCCAATCGTGCTGATCACGGCGTGAGTAATGCTCAAGGTGATCATGGTCCGAAGTCGATTCGTTAGGAGGTAAGCAGTGGCCGCGGGCAGTATGAGCATGGCAATGACCAGGATGGCACCGACGGCTTCGAAAGCGCTGACGACTACGAGCGAGAGCATGCACATCATGGAATAGTGGATGAGTGTTGGCCGAAATCCCTGAGCGCCTGCCAGTAGTGGGTCGAACGAACTCACTAGAAGTTCTTTGAAGAAGGTAAGATTCAGTGCTGCTGTTAGAATGAAAACGCCAAAAAGGAGTTGGAACTGGCTCGATGCGAAGAGCGCTTTCATCGGATCCGAGCTGGCGTGCACGCCGAGCCATTCAAGCTGCCCAAAGAGGACACAGTCGGGATCGAGATCGGTATGGGGTGCGAGTTCTATTAGAAGGACGCCTAGAGCAAAGAGCATCGAGAAGACAATGCCGATAGCTGCATCTACTTTGACGATCGATCGGCGATGAATGAACTCGATTAGGACGGTGGTGACGATTCCTGCGACGAGCGCTCCGATAGTGAGAGCAAAGGAATCTCGACTTCCTGAGACGAGGAAGGCGATGACAATGCCTGGCAAGGCACTGTGACTAATCGCGTCTCCTAACATCGACATGCGGCGTAGGACCAAGTAATTGCCGATGAGGGCGGCCGAGAGTGCCACGATGAGTGCGATGCTCGTCATGAGCAGGGTTTGTGACAGATTGATCGTCCACGGCTCAACAAAGACGCGGTAGGCATCGAATGGCGGAATGAGATGATTCATGGTTCCACCTCTTCTTCTTTCACCGCGAGATCGCGCAAGGGAAGACGCTGGGTGTCGCGCAAAGAAGGGATACGTTTGCCGTGTGGATCTTGTTCCGGATAGTCGAGATAGCGCTCAAGTTCCATGACCTGATCCTCCCCAAGGATGTGTTCCACTTTCTCAGCATCCGCGTGCACGTGATCGGCATCGTAGTCTGCTTCGTTCGTAAGATACAGCTCCCACAGTCGGTGATTCCGTACCACGCGTGAAGCGTGTTGGAGCCCCTCTGGTGTCAAGTAGATGACTTCGCCGCGAGCGGAGGCAAAGGTAGCGAGACCATCCCGCACGAGCAACCGCAGGCGCTTCATAGTTTCTTCAAAGGTTTCTCGCGCGTCGCCGGCTAAGCGCCGCACCGCGATGCCTTCTTCCTTAAATCGGTCCGACTCCATCGCGCGGTAGATGGCTTTCAACGTGTTCTCGACGGTAATTTGGCGAGTCTGTGAGAGGTGTCGACGGTAGCGAGAGACGAGGCCATGATGCGGGCTGAAGAGGAAGGCGAGAAGAAAGAACCCGCCTGCACACAGCGCCATGGATGGACCCGTGGGCAGGGTATGGGAGACGAGCCCTTCCCCGACGAAAGAAAGAAAGGCTCCTAACATACCGGCGGCAATCGCGAGCCCGGTGGCAAGGCAGAGCATGACGTGCATCCGCTTGGTCAGAAGAAAGGCTGTCGTTGCTGGAGTGATCAACATCGCGCTGACCATGAGTGCGCCAACGGCTTGCAAAGCGACTACGATCGCGAGCGCTAGGAGAAGCATGAGCAGGTGAAAGAGCATTCGCTCTGGAAGTCCGATCGAGCGAGCAAAGACTTGATCAAAACTAGTCGCGAGCAGGGGGCGGTAGAGGAGAACGACGATGATCGTCGAGAGGACAGCAGTGCCGCCCATCATCCAGAGATCTGCGCGTCCCAGAGCGGCTGCTTGGCCATAGAAGAAATGGTCGAGCCCGCTCCTGTTCACTGAGGGGATGCGCTCGATCATCTTGATCAAGCAGATGCCGACAGCAAAGAATGAAGCTAGCACCATGCCCAATGCGGCATCTTGCTTTAACCTGGTGCTTCGCTGAATCCACGAAACGGTTGCTGCTCCCAGTAGGCCAGCCATTGTTGCCCCCAGCAAGATGGCCCACGGTTCCTTGCTCATGGTAAAAAGGAACCCGACCGCGACGCCAGGAAGCACGGCGTGCGAAAGGGTGTCGCCGACCAAGGCCATGCGACGAACCACGACGAATGATCCTAATAAACCGAAATTAATGCCCATGAACAGGCACCCAAGCAGGATATGGCGAATGGCGGCGTCTTGGAGGCTAAAGAAGCGAACGAACTGATCTCCAAGATCGACCTCGACCAGTTCCGATATCTTGGCGGCATGGGCTTCTGAGGGCATTGCGAACATAAAAATCAGCAATGCCAGAAACGGAGGGCTGTGTCGGAACTTAGGCGTCATCGCTTCGCAGAGAGATCCACTTTCGACTTCTCGCCCGTGGCATCTGCCACCTCACTGAGAATGGTTAGGCGTCCTCCATAGGCGCGCTGAAGCAGTTCTTCTTTAAAGACTTCCTCGACAGGACCATACGCGATTAGGCGCAAGTTTAAGAGAATGAGAGAGTCGAAGTACTGGCGTGCGGTGGGCAAATCATGATGCACAACAAGGATGGTTTTTCCTTGGGAGCGAAGATCCTGAAGCAGATCGACGATCGTTGATTCCGTGGCTGCATCCACTCCTACGAATGGCTCATCCATAAGGTAGAGATCACTCTCCTGGGCAAGGGCGCGGGCGAGAAAGACTCGTTGCTGCTGCCCGCCACTGAGATTGGATATCTGCCTACTGGCATAGGGGATCATGTTCACTTTCTCCAACGCTTCCATCGCGATGTCTCGGTCACGTTTACCGGGTCGCCTGAACAAGCCTAGATGGCCATAGCGACCCATGAGAACGACGTCCATCACGGTGACGGGAAAGTCCCAATCGACCTCACGTCGTTGGGGCACATAAGCAACGCGTTTCCGTTGCGATGTGTTCGACTCGCCAAAGATCTTGATCCAACCGCCTGAGGGGTCTAACAAGCCCATAATCGCTTTGATCAAGGTTGATTTGCCGGCCCCGTTTGGGCCCATGATGCCGACGAGCTGGCCTGGGGCGATGCTGACATCGAGCCCGTAGAGCACAGGCTTCTTGTCGTAGGCGACCGTGAGATCGTGAGTTTCGAGAACGATTTCTTGGGAGGAACTGGTTGGATCGGTCATGCTTATCTCAGAGCTTCGACAATGGCATTCACGTTGTGTTTGAGCATGCCAATGTAAGTACTCACATCATAGGAGTCACCATTCACGGTGCGTACGTCGCCAGGCTCTCCCATGGCGTCTGAAAAGAGTTCTCCACCGACGCTGACATCGGCATCGGCTGCAATCTGTTCGATGAGCGTCTTGTTTACACTGCTCTCGACAAAGATGGCTGTGATCCCGTTGGCTTTGATGAAATCGACCATGCGAGTGCGGTCGGCGACACTCGGATCGGAAGCGGTGGAGATGCCCTGTACTCCGACGACCTCCAGGCCATAGGCTTGTCCAAAGTAGGCAAAGGCATCGTGACTCGTCACCAGCTTGCGACGGTCCTCTGGGATCTTGGCGACCCGCTTCACTGCCCAGCGATGAAGCGTTTCCAAGTCGACTTTGTAGCCTTCCCCACGCCCTTCGAAGTCCTCTTTGTGCTCGGGAAAGGTCGCGCTTAGCTGCGCCACTACGGCATCGACGGTCGACGCCCAGAGGCGAGCGTCTCCCCAGATGTGCGGATCTGGATGACCTTCGCTGTCCTCGGGTGCGAGGCGTTTCTCTTGAGGCACGGTATCGGAAACGGCGCGAACGGCTTTGCCGTCAGTCGCTAGACGCTTGAAGAGATCCTCCATCTTTCCTTCTAATAGAAGTCCGTTGTAGAAGATTACTTTGGCTTGATTTAGCTTAGACACATCAGCAGGAGAGGCCTTGTAGAGGTGAGGGTCGACACCGGGGCGCATGAGGGCGCCAACGCTGACGTCTTCTCCAGCGATCACGCGCACCATGTCTGCAATCATGGTGGTCGTGGCAATGACGTCTGGAGACTCCGTACGAGACGATTTGGTGCAAGAACTGAGGAATAGTCCGAGTAGAAGACTGAAGGTAAGCGGTGCTTTCATACTTGACTATGAATATTAGATGAGGCTAATTCTCTGTCAACAGGCTAATTTCTATACCCGTGACTGAACTTAAAACAGCGATTGATCTCAATCCCTCAACGTCCGTGGCGTCCGAGGATTATTTGGAGCAAATCCTCAATCTGGTGACCGAGAAGGGCTATGCGCGTGTGATCGATATCGCAACGAACCTGGGTATTTCGCAGGCCAGTGTGAGCAACATGGTGCAGCGATTGGCAAGTGAAGGGCTCGTCACCTACGAGAAATATCGCGGCATGGCGCTCACTCCAGAAGGAGAGAAGATTGCCCAAGCGATCATCCAACGCCACGAAGCTCTATCGGAGTTCCTGCGGCTTTTCGGTTTGGACGAGCTGGACATTCATCGTGATGTCGAGGGAATGGAGCACCACGTGAGTTCGCCGACGCTGCGCGTCTTTCAAGTGCTTGTAGAAGAGTTGCAGCGTCGCCCCAAGCTGGTGGAGAAGGTTGTGGGCCGGATTCATGAAAGCTGATCTTTGAGTTGGTTATAAA
>JAACDM010000293.1 GCA_009936795.1 Verrucomicrobiaceae bacterium
CGGGGCCCGTTTACCGTCCAGCGCAACGATCACATCGTTGCGCTTCAAATCGATGTCGGCAGGCCGCTTCTTGTGAACGCTGCCAATCCGAATTGCGAGGCTTTCACCGCCGTTCTTTCCTGGCCTCCCATTAAAGCCGGCAATCTGCATGCATATTCTTGGGTTGGTAAAGCGCCAGTCACCTAACTTCGTTCGCCAATCCAGAGGAAGATTGAGCGTACTCTGCATCGGTTCACCTTCCCGCGCGTATCGCACCGTGAGTCCTGCATTATCTTTAGAGTTGTGCAAAACCCATTGAATATCTGCCGTAGACAAAATCGTCTGTCCGTTAAGTTGCTGAATCTCATCGCCAGCACGCAGACCAGCTTCCTTTGATACAGACGCGGTGGCAACGCGTTTGATAGTTGATCGCGTCTTTGACTCCATGTGCAGCCCAACTGCCCAAGGCATTGGGTAGGGCCAAACCTTACGATCCGGAATGGGTTCGTCGAGTTCTCGCAAAGACATGATCTCAGCGGGCTGGACCATGTGACAGTGGATACAGCCGACCCCGTTTGCTCTTAGATTCACTCATTGGATTCGCTTGCGCCCGCTTCGATGGCGTCACCGTCGACGGCGGCCGCTTCATCAATACGCCAAAAGCCCGTGGGTCGGGCGAGAACCGTCGATAGGCTTGTATAGCCGACAACTAGGATAAGAGGGTTTTCATCGTGGGGGCGGAGTCTAGGAAACAGTCTCCTATCACAGAGCCCTGCGCACGCCCAAAACCAGCCGTAAATTCTGTCGCTCTCTCATGATATGGCAAACTTGACCGAATGAGGCCGCCACTTTCCTCTCGATTCGGAACTGGCTTTCTGATGGCTTTGGCTTTCAGATTGGCATCTCAGATTATGCATAAACGCTTTCTACTTCTCTTCTTCTTTCTGTTGGCAGCTATCTCTGGAGCAAAAGAGCAGACTAACATCGTGCTGTTCTTGGTCGATGACATGGGCTTGATGGATACCTCCGTCCCCATGCTGATAAATAATCAAGGGAAAGCGATAGAGCATCCACTCAACGCCTACTACAACACGCCCAACATGGAACGCCTGGCCGCGCAAGGCATGCGCTTTAGCCAGTTTTATGCGCACACCGTGTGCTCTCCGACGCGGGTCTCCCTCATGACGGGTCAGAACTCGGCGCGTCATCGGACGACGCAGTTCATTGGCCCGGACGGCAAGAACACGGGCGACAAAGGGCCTGCAAATTGGAACTGGGAAGGGCTCGATTCGGGCGATGTTACGTTGCCTCGGCTACTCAAAGAGGTAGGTTATCGAACGATTCATGTTGGCAAAGCGCACTTTGGTCCTGTCGGTCATGTGGGAGAGGATCCCTCCAAGCTTGGGTTCGATGTGAATGTGGCAGGCTGCGCCTACGGTCAACCAGGGAGTTATTACGGATCCGATGGCTATGGGAACCTGAACCCCAAACGCAAGAAGCGTGCGGTTCCCGGTCTCGAAAAGTACCACAAGACAGGAACCTTCCTGACAGAAGCTCTCACGATTGAAGCGAAAGCGCAAATTGACGAGGCCTTGGCCATGGAGAGGCCGTTCTATCTAAACATGTCGCACTATGCAGCGCACTCGCCCTTCCAATCTGATTCGCGGTTTGCAGCGAACTACGCGGGTTCAGACAAAGGACGGGCAGGCGAGGCATTTGCCACGCTTGTTGAAGGCATCGACAAGTCTCTTGGGGATCTCATGGCGCATTTGAAAGCACGAAACGTAGCGGATCGCACCTTGATCTTCTTCATGGGAGACAACGGCACGGCCGCACCAATCGGTGGTGCAGATGTCATCAAGGCGGCAGCGCCCTTGCGCGGCAAGAAAGCGTCATGCTGGGAAGGTGGCACGCGCGTCCCCTTCATCGCGGGTTGGGCGGACCTCAACGCAAATCATCCGCTACAGCAGAAGTTGCCAATCCACGCAGGTGGCATTCAGAGAGTGATGGGCATTTGTTATGACCTCTTCCCGACCGTGGCGAATCTTGCCGGGGCCAAGATACCTGAAGGGTATGTCTACGATGGTCAAGATTTGAGCGGGCTCCTCGGTGGCGACGCGCCGGGGGGACGCGGCAAGGCATTTCTTTCACATTTCCCCCACAAGCATGCCACGAGTTATTTCACGACGTATTGTGATGGGGCTTGGAAACTCCTTTACCGCTATTTTCCCAATCCTGAGAAGGGCGAGAAGCGCTACGCGCTCTACTTTCTACAGAACGATCCATCTGAGTCCAATGACGTGTCGGAAGAGCAACCTGCAGAACTCAAACGCCTGTCTGAGACTATGATCCGTAGACTCGAAGACATGGGCGCACTTTATCCCACAGTCGACGGCCAGGAACAGCGACCTGTCCCTTTATCTTTCTAACCATACTTTAACATGAATGCTAAAAACTACTTCACCCTGCCGCTTCTGGCCTTCGCCGTCTTTCTTTCGCCTCTTCAGGCGGAAACGATTCCAAAGGACTTGTTAGTCGGTTGGTCCTTGAAGCTTGATTCGGGTGAACCCGCCTGGATGCGAGTAGTGGAGCAGAACGGCATAGCGATTGTCTACATGCGGCTTCACGTGGGGCCAGATGGTCCCTGGCAAGTGATCGAGGTGACCGATGGCCGCCTCAAGTTCGCCATGGACCACAAGCGCAAGAAGAACGCGCCTACCGCCCCGCCGATGGTCGAGGTAGAACTCAAGGACGGAAAGCTTGAAGGAACCATTGTGCGCACGCCGAAGAAGGGCGATGTCGAAACGACGCACTTCACGGGCAAACGTTTTCCAGACATGCCTAAGACACCTGATTTATCAAAAGTCACATTCGGGCATCCCATTTCCCTTTTTAACGGCAAAGACATGACCGGCTGGCGTCCACATGAATCAGACAAGATCAATGGGTGGAGCGTGAAAGAAGGTTTGTTAGTGAATGAGACAACTAAAACCGATTTCAGTGCCACGGGTGCCTATGCCAATCTACGCACCGACACGGAGCTTGAGGACTTCTGGTTGCACATCGACTTCCTCGTCGAGGCCAAACGAAACAGCGGCGTCTATCTGCGTGGCATGTATGAAGCGCAGGTCGTCGATCGCGATAGCCCAATGCAAGGCATCCAAGGGGTGGGTGCCATCTACGGCCACATCGCGCCTTCCATCAACGCCGGAAAACCTGGCGGCCAATGGCAGTCCTACGATCTCACACTAGTCGATCGGCATGTCACGGTAGTCCTAAACGGTGTCAAAGTGATCGATAACCAACCCGTTTGGGGCCCTACAGGTGGTGCTGTTTACACCGATCCTGGTGCACCAGGCCCAATCCATTTGCAAGGCGATCATACGGCGGTGAAATACCGAAACATCTACCTTGCCCCCGTCGTGAAGTAAGTGGGCGGATTAGAACGGGCATCTATTCCGGAACATCAAGGGTCTGGCCGCACTTAACAAGTTGCCTATCTTGATGAAAAGCGTCCATTTCAATTTCTCCAAAGCCCTCTCCCGCCGCCACTTTCTCAAGGGCTTGAGAGCGCCCATGGCACTGCCGAGTTTGGAGGCGATAAGGCCGGCCTTTGCCGTTTGAGATCCGGCTCTCTCTCTCCTCGGCGCTTCTTGAGTGTCACACCATCGTTGGGGCTTCATGCGCCCAATTTGAAACCCCAAGAGACTGGCCGTGGTTACACGCCGTCGCCCTATCTGTCCGCGATCGAGGATCTCCTCGATGACGTACCGGTTCATCACATCCGGGCGTGAGTGGGGGGGCATCAGGCGGAAGGGAGCATCCTCACTGGGACACCGTATTCCCGGAACACCGTCTTCAAAAAATCGATCTCGATTGATAAGGAATTGGCCAAGCACTTCGGGCACAGTACGCGATTCCCGTCGTTGACATTAAATGTCACGGAGAACAACAGCCCGTCCTACACCGGGAATGGGAGTAGGATTCCCGCCGAAAGAACAGGCACGTCAGATCGAACGATTGAAACAAGGTCGCAGTGTGATGGATCTCGTTTCAGAAGACGCGCGCCGTTTGCAACGCGAACTGGGAGCAGGTGACCGTGACAAGCTCGACTAATACTTCACTGCGGTCAGAAATTTGGAAACACGGTTAGGCGATTCCGAAGGCAAGGCACGTCGCAAGAAGCCGCCTGTGGACGCAGATCAGCCGGTGGACATTGGCGACAACAACGCAGTGGTTGATCGGATGAAACTTCTCCTAGAAGTGGTTCGCCTCGCCTTCGAAACGGATTCAACGCGTTATGTCACCTTGCACCTCACTGGGAACGCAGGTGCGATTCCGATCGATGGGGTGAACGCTGGTTACCACTCGCTCAGTCAACATAGCAGAGATGAAGACAAGCTCGATCAACCCACACTTGTCGAATCAACCTGGTCAAATCTTGGGGCAGCTTCCTCCGGGAAATGAAAGGCTTCGACGAAGGTGGCGTCTCTTTGTTGGATAAGGCGAACGTCTTGATGACGTCGAATCTCGGCAACGCTAGTTCTCACAAAGATAACAATCTGCCAGTCCTGCTTGCGGGCGGTGGGTTTCGCCACGGACAACATCTGGCCTTCGACCAGAACGACAACTGTCCACTGTCGAATCTCTTTGTCAGCATTCTGCAACGTCACGGGGCAGAGACGGATCGTTTCTCGCTCGCACGGGCGCCGATGAAGGGTCTTGAAATTCTCTAAACGACTCCAATACATGATAAGCCAGGTGTCCTATCATCGTAAACCGAAGCGGGGGCGAGGCCACATCTACCGCCTCTTAAGCTTCGGGTTATTATGCGCATGGATGGTGACCTGGTCCGGGGTCGCCTTAGCCGAAACAACTCTGCCCGAGTCGATCCTAGCATTCTTTGAGAACAACTGCCACGACGGCGATTCAGCCAAAGGAGAGCTGGATCTAAAGTCTCTGGCATTCAAGCCAAATGATCGGGCCGATCTCAAGCGCTGGAGTTTAGTTTACGATCGCGTCAGGCATCACGAGATACCTCCGAAGGGTAAGGCCAATGGCAGAGACGCTTTTCTCAAGGAGTTTGAAACGCTCATGCACAACACTTCTGAAGCGCATCAAACCGCGAAGTGCAGCGTGCGTTCACGGCGACTCAATCGGACCGAGTTCGAGAACACCTTGCATGATTTGTTAGGTATTGATCTCCCCCTCAGCGAACGGCTTCCGGGGGACGCGACGAAGGATGGTTTCAACAAGGTGGCCGAGTCCCAGCCTGTGTCTTACCATCTCCTTGAGAAATACATGGAAGTCGTGGACCATTCTTTGGATGAAGCTTTTCGTCGGGCGACAGAACCGATGCCCGAGTACAAACGGTCTTTCAAAGCCAAAGATCTTTCTGACAATTTCAACGATAAGAGACGACGGCGAGACCGCCAACCGCTTTTCAAAGACGGTCATGCCGTAGCCATGGCCGCCAGCAACAACTATCATAGTCGTATGTCGGCGACCAGAGTGCCGGCCACGGGTTGGTATCGGTTCACAATCAATGCCAAGGCCCTCAATCCGAAGGCATTGCCCACCCGAAGCTGAGTCAATTCGGCCCAACCATCACCGGAGGTCTGATCCGATTCGACAACTTCGAGCTCTGGGCTGTGAAGTCGTGCTCAGCGCCCCCGAACACGATAAAAGTTGCTCGGTTTGAGGCCATGAAGGGCGAATCAAGCGGGGCTCAGGCTAAATGGACTAGAGCTTCCTGCCTGTAGTTTAACGCCGGTATCACGCTATTCGGGCCTTTCGCTATCGAGGTTCTCAAACCCTTATACAAATGTTTCATGAAACAACCCACCCTTCACTCTCTCAAGCATCTTTCCCTCCTGATGCTCGGGGTTTGCCTCATCGGTTGGCCATCTTCAACGATGGGTCAGCTCCAAATCGCTGAATTCCAGTCCGAGAATCTAAACACGCTGGATGATGAACAGTTCAACTCCGAGGACTGGGTCGAGATTCGCAACATGGGGGATGCCAAGGTCAATTTAGAGGGGTGGTTCCTGACAGATGATCCGAACAATCTTGGAAAGTGGGAATTTCCGAGCCTGGAAGTGAATGCGGACGATGAGATCGTAATCTTTGCCTCTGAGAAAAACAGGCACACGCAGCTTACCATCTTTCAGCGGAGCAACCCAATCAAACCGACGCACACCAATTTCAAGCTGGATAATGATGGTGAGTACTTGGCGCTGGTGCGTCCTGATGAAGTCACCATCGAGCATGTCTATGACGTCGCCCCCGTCCAGATTGGCGATCGCTCCTATGGGGTGGGTTCAGATGGTGAGATCGGTTATTTTAGCGAGCCAACGCCGGGAATACCTAACGGAGTCGCTGGTGTGATCGGTCCTCACATTGTCGACGTGACAAATGTGACCGGGCGACCAAACCTGGACGAAGACAGTGAGATGGTCATCACTGCGACAGTGAACGAGACAGCGCATCCGATTGCCAAAGTGACGTTGTTTCACCGATTTGATTTTAGATCGGAGAGCAGCACGACGATGCAGGATGATGGTCAGGCTCCAGACAAGGAAGCAGGTGATGGAATCTACACGGCGACCTTTGGTTTCGCCTCAATCTTTGGGAGCCAAGTCGACAAGGGTGGGATGATTCGGTGGCGCGTGGAGTCGGAGGATGACCAAGGGAATACCCTTCGACTACCCTTGTTTCACGATGAGGATGACGCCGACGAGTATTTCGGTACAGTTGCGCAAGACCCATCCACAGCCGACTCCAAGTTGCAGATTGTTCATTGGTTTGTAGAGAATCCGAACGGTGCGGACACGCGGAACGGCGCCCGGGGCAGCGTGATGTTCAACGATGAATTCTACGATAACATACTCGTTGATCTCCACGGGCAGAGCACGAGTAATCGCGGCAACTTTCCGCAAGGAAGTTGGGACTTCGACTTCAACTCCGGTAATCGATCTTTGGAAGGAAGGCGAACGACGGGTGAAGGATGTGAACATTCTTACCAACTGGGCTGATAAGTCGAAGGTGCGTAATACAATAGGCGCTCCGTCAAGTTTGCTGGATGGAGAGGTGCCGAAATTTCAACCATGCGTAATCCATGTTAGTGATTCCGCAGGCCCGATGCA
>JAACDM010000034.1 GCA_009936795.1 Verrucomicrobiaceae bacterium
CCCCCCGTGGTACCTTCCCACTCTTATGAGACGCCTCACCCCTTACGTCCTCTCCATACTCGCCCTCGCGCCACTCGCCCCCAGCATGGCCGACGTTGTGATCAATGAGATTCACTACTCTCCCTCACCGAACAATGAAGCGGTCGAGTACATCGAACTCCATAACACCGGCCCCGAATCCGTCGACCTCTCCGGCTGGAAGTTCACGGACGGTTTCGCCTACATTTTCCCAGAAGACAGCGCACTCGCCAGCGGTGCTTATCTCATTCTCGCGCAGAACGAAGCCGAGTACAACAGGAAGTTCGGTAGCATTTTTGTTGGAGGCATCAAGGCGTCTGGCCAGTTCGAGAGTGGACTGCTCTCGGACAGCGGAGAAGAGATCACGCTGCGAGATGCGACGGATGCCATCATAGACCGAGTCAACTACGGTGACGGCTTCCCCTGGCCTGTGACCGCCGGTGGCGATGGTCCATCCATGGAACTCATCCATCCCAGTATGGACAACGATCTCGGTGGCAGCTGGCGCTCCAGCACAAAACCCACGCCTGGCGAGGAGAACAGCATCTTCTCGGACACAGCACCTCCCCAAATCCGCCAAGTTAATCACACTCCCAAAGCGCCTCTACCAGGCGAAGCCGTCACCGTCTCCGCGAAAGTGACAGACCCTCAGACAGTCAAAGCCGTCACCTTACGTTACCAACAAGTCGAACCCGGAAAGTACATTCAGATCGATGACGAAGAGTTTCAGAATGGTTGGACCGAACTCGCTATGGAAGATGACGGCCAAGAGACAGACACCTACACGGTCACCCTACCAGGCGACTTACAGGAACACCGCCATCTCATGCGTTACCAGATCACAGTCGAAGACGGAGAGGGTGCAGCCATCACCGTCCCCTACGCTGATGATGGCCAGCCCAACTTCGCCTACTTCTGCTATGGCGACATGCCAGCCTGGACCGGTGCTATTGAGCCCGGCGAGACAGAAGAGGTGACTTACGGACCTGACCTATTGCAAAGCGTGCCGGTCTATCAGTTGATTACCTCGAAAGACAATCACGTTGATTCACAGAATATCATCGGCTCCAGCGGAGGCGGCTACACTGGAGATGATTACCGTTGGAAAGGAACTCTCGTCTACGACGGCGACGTCTATTACCACATCAGCTTCCGCGCACGTGGCGGGACCTGGCGATACGCCATGGGCAAGAATATGTGGAAATTTCTCTTCAACCGGAGCCACGAGTTCCAAGCCCGCGATCAGTTAGGCAAGAAATATCCCACCAAATGGAAACGGCTCAATTTTTCGGCCATGATTCAACAGGGCAATTTCAACCACCGTGGCGAGCAAGGCCTCTTTGAGAGCGTCGGTTTCGAACTCTTTCGCAAAGCAGGCATCGAAGCGCCATTCACGCATCACCTTCACTTCCGCATCATTGAGAATGCCAAGGAAACCAACCTCTTTGGGAACCAGTACGGTCTCGATTTCCAAGGCCTTTATCTAGCAATCGAACAACTCGATTCCCGCTTCATGCGTGCCCATGGCCTACCAGAAGGAAACCTCTACAAGATGGAGAACGGCACTGGAATAAAACAAACTAATGGCGAACTCAAGACGTTGGCCCCCTTTCCAGCGAAGAACGATTCCTCTGATCTCGTTGCCTTTAAGAACGATGGCTACGAAGACAATCCCGGTCCCGAATGGTATCGCGAGAATCTCGATCTCCCTCGGTACTATGCCTATCGCTCGATCGTTGAGTCGATTCACCATTACGATATCGGGAATGGAAAGAACTACTATTACTATCATAATCCCGAAACTGAAAAATGGTCGACCCTCCCGTGGGATCTCGACCTCACTTGGGATGACAGCATGTACGGTCCTGGCACGGAGCCCTTCCAGCGCCGCGTCTCTGAATCCGAGCCTTTTGAAATAGAATACCAGAACAAGCTCCGCGAAGTCCTTGGGCTTCTTTACAACGAAGAACAAACCGGACTAATCATCAGAGAAAAGGCTTCAGCCGTCTACACACCGGGCGTCCCCTCCCTCGTCGATGCGGATCGTGCCATGTGGGATTACAACCCGATCATGACGTCAAATAAGGTAAATCCAAGTAAATCCGGCGAGGGACGCTTCTACCGCATCGCCGACACAGATGATTTTCCAGGCATGATGAACCGAATGGTCGACTATGTGAACGACCGATCAGAATGGATGGAAGACCGCGTCCTCAACAGCACAGAGGGGATTACTCCCAAAGCCTCCTTCGTCACCTACGTCGGAGACGCCGAGTTTCCGGTAGATGGCCTGCGTTTCCAATCGTCCAAGTTTGCCGGCGGGTCGATCTTCGCGCCTCAAACCTTTGCCGCCATGAAATGGCGCCTCGCAGAAATCACCGATGTGAACGCCGAAGGCTTCACCCCCACGCCACCCAACAGGTATGAAATCGATGCCGTCTGGGAAAGTGACATCCTCACAGAGTTCAACGCGGACATCACCATCCCAACCGAGGTCGTGCGCCCAGGTCGCATTTATCGAGTCCGCGTTCGTACCAAAAACGAACGCGGTTTGTGGTCTTACTGGTCGGATCCCGTTCAGTTTATCGCCGGCCAGCCTGACATTCAGCCATTCTTGGACAATCTCATCATTTCTGAAGTTCTCTACGCTCCCGCCGAAGCGACGACCGAAGAACGTGCCGCAGGTTTCATCACCGCCGATTTCGAATTCATTGAACTGCTCAATTTGGGCACGGAGGCCCTCGATCTTACCGACGTCCGATTCACCAAAGGCGTTGACCACGACTTTGGTGAGGTTTCCATCGCTGGTGGTGCACGCGCCCTTCTTGTGCGCAATCAGGCCGCCTTCGAAAGCCGTTATGGACAAGACCACACCATCCTCGGCGAGTATGGCGCTGACGGCGGATCCAAGCTCGACAACAATGGCGAACGTCTCAAGCTGTCCTTCGGCGCGGGAGTGGCCATCCGAGATCTCACCTACGATCTCGGGAACGGTTGGCCAGATCTTGAGAAGGGAACTTCTCTCGTTCTGTTAGATGATCAAGCACTAAGCGATCACGCCTCCTCCGCGAGCTGGGGTATTAGCAGTACGGCAGGTGGTACTCCAGGCGCTGGCGACGGCGGTGTCATTGTCAATCCTGGTCCAACAAATGGCTACGCAAATTGGCAAGAAGCACGGTTCACAGAAGCCGAGCTGGCAGATGAGAACATCGCGGGTCCTCTAGCAGATCCAGACGGCAACGGCTTGGTCAATTTGCAAGATTACGCGCTCGCTGGCCAAGCCATCACCATCAGCACAGACAACCATCTCGTTGTCAGGCGCCCCTCAGGTGTCACCGATGTGACCTACGTTCTCGAATCATCGAACGATCTTACTGGCTGGGCCACCTCGCCCTTCACGCCCACCATAGAAGCAGGTGATAGCGGCCAGGAGATCGCCACCTACGCACTCGATCCTCAAGCCGGCACCTATTGGCGCATCGTGACCACCCTCAAGTAATCTATCACTCATGTAGCACGGGCATCTTGCCCATGCCCCGACCTTCGAAGCCGGATCAATCTAGCACCTATGCAACGTTTCATCTTCCTCTCTCTTCTGCTCGGCGCACTCACACTTTCCGCCCAGGCAAAGCCAAACGTCATCATCATTTACGCAGACGATCAAGGCTCTCTCGACCTTGGTTGTTATGGCAGTGAAGATCTGCACACGCCGCATCTCGATGCCTTGGCCAAACGTGGCGTGCGGTTCACTCAGATGTACTCGCCGTCGGCCATCTGCTCGGCATCGAGAGCAGGTCTACTAACCGGCCGCATTCCCGCTCGAGCTGGAGTCCCAGGAAACGTGTCTTCTTACAAAGGCAAACCAGGCATGCCTGCCAGCGAAGTCACCATGGCCGAGATGTTAGGCTCCTCAGGCTACGACACGGGGCACGTCGGTAAATGGCACCTCGGCTATACCCCTGAAACCATGCCCAACGGCCAGGGCTTTGGGCATTCCTTCGGTCACATGGGAGGCTGTATCGACAACTACTCCCATTTCTTCTATTGGGTTGGCCCCAACCGGCACGATCTCTGGCAGAATGGAGAAGAGATTTGGCGCGACGGCCAATTCTTCGGCGATCTCATGGTCGACGAGGTGATCAAATTCGTTTCCAAAGAACGGGATCAACCGTTCTTCCTCTACTGGGCTATCAATTTCCCCCACTATCCAATGCAAGGCACCGCCAAGTGGCGTGAAGTCTATCGGCACCTTTCCTCCCCACGTCGCCAATACTGTGAGTTCGTGTCTACCATGGACGAAATGATCGGTGAAGTACTAGGCCAACTCCACAATCTCGGTATCGACGACGATACTCTGATCGTCTTCCAGTCCGATCACGGCCATTCCACCGAAGAACGCGCCTTCTTCGGTGGTGGCAACTCAGGTCCCTACCGTGGTGCCAAAGGCTGCCTATTCGAAGGCGGGCTGCGAGTTCCCTCCATTGTCTCCTGGCCTGGCACGCTTCCCGAGGGCGAAACACGCGATCAGATGGTCATGGGTTGCGATTGGTATCCCACCCTCGCCCAACTCTGTGAAGCCAAACTCCCAGAGACCAAGATCGACGGCAAATCCATCACCACAGTGATCAAATCTGCCGATGCTAAAACACCCCATGAACACCTCTACTGGCAACTCGGCAAAGGCCCACGAGCCCAATGGGTCGTTCGCGAAGGAGATTGGAAGTTGTTAGGCAATCCGCAAGACCGCAGCAAGCAGGGCGAACTCGATCCAAAGAAAGACAAACACTTCCTCGCCAATCTCAGCAAGGATCTCAGCGAAACGACGAACGTCGCTTCAGAAGAAACAGCCGTCGTCGAACGCCTCCAGAAGATCCGTCAATCCTACGCTGAGCTAAACCGCTAGTCCCCTTTCGGAGTGCTGGGACCTGGCCCAGCTTTGGATCGACAGCGAAAGAAACAATCATCGGCCTCAGCACTCAATTAGCCCCGCCCGCCCCATCAAAAGCGCCGCCAAGTCGGGCGCACTCCCAAAACTAACGCGGTCTCCTCGCCAAGCGCCTCACATTGGCAAACGTCTTCTGCAAACACGCCCGAAAGCCTTGGTATCTTTCCACGGTAAGATAACAATTCGGAATCTGCTTGATCACTGACGGAAGCGTCAGTTCTTCGGCTTCGACCAGAGTATGCGCCGTCCCAATCATCGACGCATGATGGGCATCACTTGACGCCAGCATTCCTAACCCCTTCTTCTTGGCATAGCCTCGCGCCTGCCGATTATGACGATCCAACGTGGTCGCCGCATTGAACACTTCCACCGCATCCAGCGGTAAGGTCTCCAACACGGACTCCCGAATACCTGCACGAAACTTATCATAGGGATGCGGCGGAATGACAATACCACCCGCCTCATGGGTAAGCCGGCAAACATCCTCGGCAGGCGTCCCTTTGAGATCGTCTGGCAAACGCACTCCTAGACACAACAAATGCCCTTCTGCCGTCGTGACCTCCACTCCCGGAATCATGAGAAAGCCGTCCACGGGTAAGCCATCTTCTCGCATCAGCCCTTCCTTCAATAGGTAATCCACACTATCACAATTATTGTGATCCGTGATCGCTAGCCCATCGAGCCCCTTCGATTTCGCCACCGCGATCATTTCCTCAGGGCGCGAGACTCCATCACTCGAAAAAAAAGAATGGCTGTGGAGATCGAAGCGGAAGCGCATGGTTGAGAAGCCCTCTCTTCATAAGCATTTCTGATCCAATGCCAAGGACTTATCGACACCGGGAATTCCCGTTGACCCCTCAAAGCCGATCCGTATACTCCCGCTGAAACCTAACGAAACTTCATCCAACAACCTCAAATTTCTTTCCATAATGGCTCTCGCAGTAGGCACCCAGGCACCTGATTTTACCCTCTCAACCATCACCGCAGACGGACCAAAGCTGGTCAGCCTAGCCGACCACAAAGGTAAGAACGTCGTCGTTCTCTTCTTCCCCATGGCCTTCACCGGCGTCTGCACCCAAGAATTCTGCTCAATCAGCGAAGGCCTTGGAGACTACACCAGCCTCAATGCTGAAGTCATCGGCGTAAGCGGTGACAACCCCTTCGCACAAGCAAACTGGGCGGAGAAAGAGGGCATCAAAGTCACGCTTCTCGCAGACTACGAGCATGACGTGACCAAAGCATACGATGTCGCCTACGACGCCTTCTTGCCAGACAAGAATCTCCCCATGGGCGGCGTTTCCAAGCGTTCTGCATTCGTCATCGATAAGGACGGGGTGATCCAATACTCCGAGAGCTTGGACAATCCGGGCGATCTTCCCAATTTTGACGCGATCAAAGCCAAGCTCGGCGAGCTCAGCTAGGCTCACGCTGTTTTACCTTCAAGCTTTGCACAAAGGGAGTCCATCAGGGCTCCCTTTGTCGTTTTCAAAACGACCTGCGATTGCACCACCACGCCAAACTGCTATCCTCCCCACAAATGAACGCCCCTCGTCTCGCCCTCCTCGGCACCACCCTCACTCTTTCCTCACTTGTGGCAGAGCCCCTCACCTATCCAGAAAGCAAACGCACCGACTTCAAGGAAACCTTCCACGGAGTCGACGTGGCCGATCCCTATCGTTGGTTGGAAGAGATCGATACCCCACCAGTCAATGACTGGGTTGCTCGCCAGGCGGCTTTTGCCAACGCTTATCTAGCAAAGCTACCTGGGCGTGAAACGCTTGAGAAACGCCTCACCGAACTGTGGAACTATGAGAAACACGGCCTTCCCTACGGCCTCGCCGGTAAACTCTTCTACACACGCAACACAGGTCTACAGAATCAGTCCGTCCTCTATTGGCGAGAAGACAAACCCGGCGCCGAAGAACAGGTCCTGCTCGACCCGAACAAACTGTCTGAAGACGGAACCGTCGCGCTCAGTGGCTACAGCATCAGCGAAGACGGCATGTACATGGCCTATGGCACGTCGAAGTCAGGCTCTGATTGGCAAGAGTGGCGCGTTCGTGAAGTCGAGACTGGCAAAGACACCGACGACCACCTCAAAGACATCAAGTTCTCAAGAGCCGACTGGAACAAAGAAGGAACAGGTTTGCTCTACAGTCGCTACAAACCAAGCGGAGAAGATCTCAAAGCGGCCAACATCGATCAAAAAGTCTACTTCCACAAGCTGGGCGATCCCCAAGAGAAGGACACCCTCATCTACGAGCGCCCCGACCATCCGCAATGGACGCTCAGAGGAGGCTTCTCCGAGGATGGCCGTTACATCATTGTTTCCGCCTCGACCGGGGCCGGGAGTAACAATGGACTCTTTTACAAAGACACGCAGGCTAAGGATAACAGCTTTGTAGACTTGCTAGAACCGGACGACTCACGCTACTCCGTCATCGATAATGATGGCCCGCTGCTCTACATCTTCACAGACGATGACGCTCCTGCCGGACGATTGATCGCTATCGATCTCCGCAAGCCCGAGCGCGATCATTGGGTTGAGCTCATTCCCGAGCGCAAAGACGCCGCCTTACAGAGTGTGAGTAGTGTTGGCGAGGTCTTCATCGCCAAGTATCTCAAAGACGTTCTTCCTGAAGTCCTCGTCTACAATCGACTCGGCACCAAGCTTCGCGACGTCCCTATGAAAGAATTGGGCTCCGCCTCCGGATTCGGTGGAAGACGCTCGGCGACAAGCACGTTTTATAGTCTCTCGAGCTACACCAACCCTGGCCGCATCTACCGTTACGATCTCGCAAGCGGGGAAAGCACGCTTTTCTGGGAGCCGAAGCTTCTCTTCAACCCCGATGACTTCATCACCCGCCAAGAATTCTTCGAAAGCAAGGACGGCACCCGAGTTCCCCTCTTCCTCGTTCATCGTAAAGACACGAAACTCGATGGCACCGCGCCCACCTTCCTCTACGGCTATGGCGGGTTCGACATTTCGCTCACCCCGCGTTTCCAAATCTCTAACCTCGTCTGGGCTGACCAAGGCGGCGTCTTCGCACTCGCAAACCTCCGAGGTGGCGGCGAGTATGGCCAAGCCTGGCACGAAGCCGGCATGAAAGAGAAGAAACAGAATGTCTTCGATGACTTCATTGGTGCAGCTGAATGGCTCATTGAGCAGAAGATCACCAAATCAGAGCACCTCGCTATTGGCGGCGGCAGCAACGGTGGCCTCCTCACCGCAGCATGCATGAACCAGCGCCCAGAACTCTTCGGTGCCTGCTGGTCGGCTGTGGGCGTACAAGACATGCTCCGCTTCCACAAATTCACCATCGGCTGGGCCTGGCAGGACGAATACGGCGATGTCGACGATGAAGCCGACTTCAAAAACTTGTATGGCTACTCCCCCTATCACAATGTGAAGAAGGGAACCGCCTACCCGCCAACGCTGGTTACCACCGCCGATCACGACGACCGAGTCTTCCCTGCTCACAGCTTCAAATACGGGGCCGCGCTACAAGATGCACAAGGTGGCGACGCCCCCATCATCCTCCGCATCGATGTCAAAGCCGGGCACGGCGCGGGCAAACCTACCGCCAAAGTCATCGAAGAAGTCGCGGACCGCTGGGCATTCCTCGGAAAGGCCGTTGGCCTAAAGATCGAGTAATACAAGTAGTCGAAGTCCCAAGACTTCCGAGTGCAATCTGCCACGTGGCGGAAGTCCCAAAACTTGCAAACGTGATCAATGTGGTTGAGCTTGGTTCTCATACCCGGGCCATGTTAGAAAGCCCAGCATGATTCGCCTTCTTGCGCCCATCCTTGCCGTTGGGCTACTCTCCACCACTACAGCAGTGGAGATCACCCTCAAGGGACATCGCTTCACACTCCCAGACGGTTGCGAAATTCAATGCGTGGCCGAACCACCGCTCGTGGACCGACCAATCATGGTCGACTCGGATGAAGAAGGGGGCCTCTATGTGGCCGATTCAAGCGGCTCCAATGCGTCCGTCGAAGACCAGTTGCGCGATAAGCCCCATCGCGTCTTGCGACTCGAAGACCAAGACGGCGACGGCATCTACGATCGCCGTACGGTCTTCGCTGACAAACTCATGTTTCCCGCCGGCGTTCTATGGCATCGCGGCTCGCTCTATGTCACCGCGCCACCGAGCATCTGGAAACTAACAGACACCGACGCAGACGGCATCGCAGACAAACGTGAGGAATGGTTTCAAGGCAAGACCCTAACAGGCTGCGCCAACGACCTTCACGGTCCCTATTTGGGCAAAGACGGCTGGATTTACTGGACCAAAGGGGCCTTTGCCGAGCAATCCTACGCGCGACCTGATGGTCAGGCTCCCTTCGTCACCAGCGCTGCCCACATCTTTCGCCGTCACCCCGACAAACCGTGGATCGAACCCGTGATGACGGGAGGCATGGACAACCCCGTTGAGGTCGTCTTCAACGCCGAGGGCGAGCGATTCTTCACCACCACCTTTCTCCAGCATCCCGGCGGCGGACGACGCGATGGCATCATTCACGCCATCTATGGCGGTGTCTATGGAAAGAATCATCACGTCATCGAATCCCATCCTCAAACCGGAGATCTCATGCCTGTGATGACCCACTTAGGACCGGCGGCGGCTTGCGCCCTAGCACTCTATGAATCCACCGTGTTTGGAGACGCGTTCAAAGGAAATCTGTTCTCCTCAGAATTCAATCTCCGCAGTGTCACGAGACACATTCTCGAACCTCAGGGTGCTAGCTACACCACCACAAGCACGCCCTTCCTCGTATCTGATCAATTAGACTTTCATCCCACGGACGTGTGCGAAGATGCCGATGGCAGCTTGCTAGTCACGGACACCGGAGGCTGGTACAAGCTCTGTTGCCCCACTTCCCAGCTCATGATACCCGATGTTCTCGGCGCGATCTACCGCATTCGACGGTCCGATCAGCCCACTTTGGAGGACCCGCGAGGACTGGAACTCTCATGGGCCCTCAACGAGAACCTGGCACCACGCCTCGGCGATGCACGCCCTGCAGTTCGCAAGCGAGCCATAGATCAGCTCGCCATCAGCAAAGCAGTCGCCCCCTTAACAAACCTGCTAGAGCAGGAGAGTGCAACCGTCGCAGAGAAACAATCTGCCCTCTGGACGCTGACACGCATCCAAAACGACGAAGCACGAGCCGCCATTCGCAAGGTCCTCAGCGATAGAAACCTTAGTTGGGGCTTGCGTCACATTGCGGCCCACGCCGCTGGACTCTGGCGTGACCAGGCCGCGCTTGGGGTCCTCACAACACTCCTAACAACAGAGGATTCTCCGCCCACCGTGAAACGAGCCGCCGCCGAAGCCCTAGGCCGCCTCGGCCATGCGGATGCTATTCCAGCCTTGCTGAGCGAAGCTGGTCAAGAGCCTGATCGAGTGTTAGAACACTCGCTGATCTATGCACTGATCGAGATTGCTCAGGCGGCTCCGTTGCAAAAGGCGCTTCGACAAGGGAACCCAGATTGCAAGCGAGCGGCACTTATCGCCCTTGATCAAATGCGACCATCACCGAGCACGCCGGACATGGTGCTAGCAGTTGCCAACAGTGGAATACCCCGACTCGAAGAAACGGCAGCCTGGTTGTTAGGCAAGCATCCCGAGTGGGCACCACAAACCGCAGACCACCTCGAGACACGCCTTGATGAAACCAGCGCCCAGCAACTCATTCAGAAACTAGCGCCCCAGCCGACCATCCAACAGATGATTGCGGAACAGTTAGGCGGCGAACACGCACAACATCTACTGCAGGCACTCACAAAAAGCTCTATTAGCGAACCTTCTCCTGAACTGCTTGCGGCGTTAGCCAATCATTTAAATACGCAGAATGGTCCTCTCACGTTAGCCGTCTTGGCCGGATTGGGAGCCAAGCCCACCGCACTTCGCCACAGCGCCATGACACAAGCTTTGGACGAGATTGCCAACAGGCCTTCGATCCCTATGGAAGGCCGCCTGCAAGCACTAGCTCTCGCAGCACATAAGAAACTGACAGATCCAATGGCTAAGATTGCGATCCAGGGGCTCGGGCACCAGCAAGCCCTTCGCACACGATCTTTCGCTGGCCGCGTGTTGTCCGAGGCCGCGCTGACGCCGAGCCAGCATGCGGATCTAGCCAGCGCTCTTTCCGGCTTGGCTCCAATGGAAGTCGCCACCATGCTTCCCCTCTTTTCCGAGGAAAGTGATCCCACCTTAGGACTGGCCTTAGTGTCGTCACTGAAGGCAAACACTACCATTGGCTCTGTTCCCGCAGCCACCATCCGTGCCGCCTTCAAGCAAGCTCCTGCAGAAGTCCATGCACAGCTCCGTCCTCTTTTCGACCAAATCACCGAAGGCCTCAGTAAACAGGGCGAGCAAGTTGATAAACTGCTCGCCCGACTTCCTCCGGGTGATATCCGCCGTGGTCAAACCGTCTTCAACAGCACCGAAGCCGCCTGCATCACCTGTCACGAGATCGGCTATCGCGGTGGCAATCTCGGCCCCGACCTCACCTCTATCGGCCAAGCCAGATCCCCTCGTGATTTGTTAGAATCCATCATGTTTCCCAGCGCCAGTTTCGTGCGCAGCTATGAGTCCGTCACGCTCAAGAGCAAGGATGGCACGACTTACCTGGGTATTATCGGTGATTCGTCGGCAGACACACTCACACTAAGACTCGCGCCCACCGCTGAGATCGTTCTAAATCGAAACGACATTGTGGACCGCCACCCCGCCACCACGTCTCTCATGCCTCAGGGAATTCATACTCAACTGACCGAGCAACAACTCTCCGACTTGTTGGCCTTTCTCAAAGGCACACGCTGGCGCTAGCCTAACGCCTACTCAGAACGCTCCACCTTCTCGCTCCTAGACTTCCCATTGATACCGATCGCCGTGACCTTTCGCAGCGACTTCTTGCCTAGTTGATTCTGAATCTCTGACAACGTCAGAGTCACTTCTCTCGGCGAATCCTTGAATTCGCGGTGAGCGACAATCTCGTCCCCCACCCAGAACCCTACCCATGGCACGCCCGCATCCGAGGTGACCACTACAGAGCCTTCGCCTTGATCAATCTCTATATTCGGCTGACTATCAGAATCCACTTTCGGATCGTCTAACTGAAACCACCGCGACCACTGCAAGTACGACGCGCTAATTGGCGCAAAGTAAGCCTGTTCCTCACTCGTAAACACCTTCCCGCGAATCCGATGCTCACTCGGCGGATCACGAAACGTGAATACACGGTTAAACTTATCAACCCCACGCGTCATGATTCCAAGGCCATCCTTGCAATGAGGAAGGCCGAAGGTGTGCCCCATCTCGTGCCATGTCGCCCCAACGGTCGTCGAAGCCAATGCCCAAATCCGACCGCGCCCCGCACTGTCATCATGCACACGCTTCGGATCCACTCGCGTATCATCAGAAAAAACGGGCACCGCCTCAGCAATCGATGTCGGCCAGGAGAAGACAGAGGCGCTTCCAAAGAGTCCGAGATTGCCGCCACCCAACGCCGTGTGCGCTTTCATCTTTCCCGTTTCAGGATCCTTCCGCGTCTAGGCAGCTAACACACCATTTTTCGCAAACTCGTCAGGATGATCGTCTTTGAGCCAGCCCGCCACATGACGCCACCAAGCTTGATCCCCCATCGCATCAGAATCGACGGTCGTCTTGGATCCCTTCAGCGTGTGCACCACAACCTGCCCCGAGGCATCCGTTTCTAACCGAAACTTACGGCGTCCATATCCCAAGTCATGCAGCCGCTCTGCCGTGAAGGTTTGCATGAGTAAGGCCGCCGTTCGCAACCGGGCCTCATAGTCCTGCGGATCCCCATCATTTGGTGTGGCAAACGTCGTGTCCCGCCTCGCGATCCGTCATCCATACCAGTCGGACATCATACGGATTCGTCTGCGGTTCGTAAATCAGATCGAGCAACAGCGGCTTCTTTGTATCGCTTGAACGCAAACCAATGACATTTCGTCCCGGAACCAATTCTACCAAGGCCTTGAACGCCCCTTTGTTCACCGCTGCCTTCACTTCGCATTCCCGCGCCTGCGCATTCCGAATTTCAACGTCTTTCTCTCCGTTCTCTAAGGTTCCCCTCAACAAGACCACCGGATACCGCACCGTCGAACCCGATTCATGGTTAGAAACAGCCAACTCCCCTCGGGCAATTGCAGCTGCACCACAAAGAATAAGGAAACACAGGGATCTGAACCGTTTTATAGCAACCACTGATGCCGTAAGCCAGCCAATGCAACGATCCAACGCGAACGCCTCCTTAGTGAGCAACCTTGGTCCACTCTTCATTGGGTTTGCCCTCCTCATATCGACCTCCCATGCCGAGGAAACAGAGCACCGTGGCTTGGAGTTTATCCAGCGTTACTGCGTGGACTGCCATCAACCTCCGAAGCCCAAGGCCAAACTGGATCTCCAGCCCTATGCCACGTCCGTCGAAAGACTGATTGATGACGCCCTCGAATGGGATGAGCATCTTGAGCGTGTTCGAGAAGGCGACATGCCGCCCGATGACGACGACGTTCCCCAGCCTTCTGAAGCCGAACGCGCGGCCTTCGTCGAGTGGGTCGAAGACACCTTGAGAAAGGCGGCCAGCGAAGATGGATTCACACCGGGCCCCTCCATGATTCGCCGCCTAAACCGCAGTGAATACTCCGCATCCATCCGTCATCTCCTCGATATCCATTTCGATGCTGGCGAAGCCCTCCCTGATGACGGTGCCGGTGGCGAAGGCTGTGACAATGCCGCGGAGACTCGGTTCATTTCACCCCTTCACGCGGAGAAGTACCTCGAGGCAGCTCGCACTGCCGTGGAATACGCCTTTGCAGACACCCGCTCAAATGAAGCGTTCCTCATCGCTCAGCCAGACGATCGGACTACACCCCAAGAGGCCGCCGGCAAGATTCTCGAGCGTTTCCTTCC
>JAACDM010000294.1 GCA_009936795.1 Verrucomicrobiaceae bacterium
GAGCTGGAAGGCGTCAGCTGCCAGCCGGTGGAGGGCGCCATGTATGCCTTCCCCCGCATCACGCTGCCCCCGGCCGCGGTGTCCGCCGCCGAGGCCGAGGGCAAGGCCCCCGACATGCACTACTGCGAGTCGCTCCTGATGGCGACCGGCATCTGCACCGTCCCCGGCTCAGGCTTCGGCCAACGCAGCGGGACCTTCCACCTGCGGATGACCTTCCTGCCCGCCGAAGACCGGCTGCGCGCCGCCCTGGTCCGCTTTGCGGAGCACCACCGGGGCTACCTGGCCCAGTACTCGTAGGGCGGGGCTCGCGTCCACGGAGTCGGGACGCGGGAGGCGTACGCAATCGCCCCGCCCCTACAACCGTGTAGGGGCGGGGCGATGACACACACTTCCCGTGTTTCGTGTGCGGGCAAACGTGAGCCCCGCCCGCGCTCGAGGGCCTACCCCGCGCTGACGCCGAACCCGGCCAACAGCACGTTGGCCAGCCGCTTGGCCTCGGCCTTGGTCATGTCGGCCGGAAACGCCAGCAACACCCGGCGCCCCTTGGCCAGCGGCAGCAGGATCTGACACGGCCCTGCGTTCATGCTGGCCGCCCCGGCCACCGCCTTGGCGTCGAACTCCATGCTCGCCATCAGCGCCGGCGCTGCGCCGTCGGCGCCCGTCGCCTCGCCGTCGTCTTCCACCGCGCCGTCGCGGGGCTCGATGACCCTCCCCTTGGAGTCCATCAACCCAGCCCACGAGAGCGACTCCCGCAGCACGGTCACCGCCTTCTCGGCCTGGTCGGGGGCGACGTTCTTGTGCTTGAGGCGGCTGACCATGACCCGCATCGAAGGCAGCTTGTCGAAGGTGTCCCGGATCCCGTCGAAGACCTTGTTGCGCTTCACCGCCGCCAACGCCATCTCCCTGAACTTCTTCTTCGTGCGCGTGAGCCCCTGCATGTCGGTGTAGGCCTTCGCGACCCGGAACTCGCCCAGGTGCTTCTCGACCAGCCCGAACTCCTTCATGGAGGTGAACTGAGGAGTGAACGCGCTCGCCTTGACGTCGAACACCGCCGCCGCACCGTCTTTGGAGAACTTCCGCGCCTTGAACTTCTTGGCGATCTTCGCCACATCGTCGAAGCACTCCTCCAACGTCCGCGCCGGTATCGTGGGCGCCTTCTTCGGCGTCGTCGTCTTCTTCTTCGTCTTGGTCGGTCGTTGAACCCCCTCCAATCCCTAGCAATGCGGCGCATCTGACCCCATGGACGAAAAGCAATTTCCTAGCAGCCAGCAGGAGAGTGGCGCTGGAAATCCTACAGGCAAGGCGTGGTGTAAGGGGGAATACGGAAATCGAGTCCGACCCAAATCTGAAAGAATAAGCTGAGTCTCGAAGTGTCTTTCCGTCGTGCCATCCAATAACGGGCGCGGGTTGTTTGGTACGGATGGGAACGCCCAACGGGGAAATGGGCTACCGTCTTTGCGTCCTGGACTCCCATACCCAAAGTCCGACAGGCTGCTAGATTTTGTTTAACCATGGACATCACAGAACACAATCGCAAAGCGTGGGACGCGGAATCAGCCTCGGGGAGCGAGTGGGCCACGCCGGTAAATGCCGAGACCATTGCCCGGGCGCGGGTAGGCGATTGGTCTGTGGTGCTCACGCCGGGGCGTGCGGTGCCTCGAGATTGGTTCGGCGATCTCTCAGGCAAAGAAGTGCTCTGTCTTGGTTCTGGTGGCGGGCAACAGGCACCCGTGTTGGCGGCTGCCGGAGCGATGGTGACGAGCTATGATCTATCTGAGAATCAGTTAGCTAAGGATCGAATCGTGGCGGAGATGCATGATCTTCCTGTTGCTTGTATCCAGGGCGACATGGCCCAGATGTTGGCGTTTCCGGAGGCTCGGTTCGACCTGATCTTTCATCCCATATCGAATCTCTTTGTCCCGGATGTTAAGTCTGTGTGGAAAGAGTGCGCGAGGGTGATCAACCCGGACGGAGTCTTGCTCGCTGGCTTCATGAACCCGAGTTTCTTTCTCTTTGATCACGAAGAGGCCACCGTAATCGGAGAGCTCACGGTGCGTCATGCCTTGCCTTATGCCGAGCCTGCGAGCTTGGAAGGGGAGGCGCGAGAGGCTTGGAAGAAGAGCGGTCGGCCCGCTGAATTTAGCCACTCGCTAGAGTCCCAGCTTGCTGGTCAACTTGCGGCAGGCTTTGGTCTAACTGCTCTTTATGAAGACCACTGGGACGACGAAGCGACGCCCTTGAACCGCTACAGTCCAATGGCGATTGCCACGCGTTCGGTTGCGGGTATGGCAGAGGGAAGCCGCTAAAGGCGCCCTTCTTCGATGTCGTAGACATCAAACCAAACTCGCACGATCTTTCCCGCGGGAATGTTCTCTGGGATGTATCCCTCTAGAAACTCTTGCAGCTCGATCGGCATGCTGCTGAGGCGCATGTCACGCAGGTCATTGTTCCACTGCACGATCTCTGCGGTGGGACGTTTCTTGGCATTGGCTTGGATCCATTCTACCACGGCTGCGTCGTCGGCACCGGTCGCGACAAACTCTTTGAAGTCGTCTGCGGCAATTTCGACGAAACTTAGGAACATGTTATCTAACGGGCAGTCGAAATGATACTCGCCGTTGGTCCCGGCGACCACGGCGCGACATTTGTCGAGCATGCGGCCAGCGATGACATACCCACCCACGGCTTCGCGTGGGCTGCGGGGGAATTCCTTCGTGAGGTCGAGAGAAGCGATAGCCATAAGTTGCCTAGTAAGAGCTGGCAGCACGTTGCAAGCAAGCGAGGATCTGGTTCCTAACGTTCGTCTTTCAGTAGATCCAGCAATTGCTCAGGCGAGAGTTTGCCTGCGGTCTCGGTGCCAGAAAGCAGACTGTCAGCGAGATCGCGTTTCTGGTGGTGAAGGTTGACGATCTTCTCTTCGATCGTGTTGGCGACGACCAGTCGATACACTGTGACCGGGCGTTGCTGGCCAATGCGATGGGCACGATCAGATGCCTGATCTTCTACAGCAGGATTCCACCACGGGTCCATGTGGATGACATAGTCGGCGGCCGTGAGATTCAAGCCCGTGCCTCCTGCGCGCAAGGAGATGAGAAAGACGTCGTCCTCACCACGTTGGAAAGCGTCGACGGCTTGTTGGCGTTTCTTTGCAGGCGTACTACCGTCAAGATACTGATAGGAGATATTAGCTTTGTCGAGGTGATCTCGAATGAAGCCCAGATGGTCGACGAATTGGCTGAAGACGAGTGCTTTGTGTTGGTTGCTTAGCACGTCTTCTAGTGTTTGGGCGAAGAGTTCGAGTTTGGAACTGCCTAGCGGAATCTTGGAATCCACGAGTTTCGGGTGGCAACAGGCACGGCGCAGTTTCATGATTTCGGCGAGAATCCGCAAGGACCGTTCTCCGGCGTTGTCGTCGTCCTTGCTCTTTGTCAGGTTCTTCACGGCTTTGCGCCGCAAGGCTTCGTAGAACGCGACCTCTTCTTTGCTCGGCTCGACGCGAAGCACGATGTCCGTGCGTGGGGGCAGGTCTTGCAATACTTGGTTCTTCAAGCGACGAAGGATAAACGGACGAATCAAGCGCTTGAGGCGTGCTTGGGCGCCGAAGTCGCGTTGCTTGCTGATGGGATCGGCAAACTTTACATGGAAACGCTGGCCCGAGCCTAACAAACCCGGGTTGATAAATTGAAAGAGCGCATGTAGCTCGCCGAGGTGATTCTCAATGGGCGTGCCTGTGGTGATGACCTTGTAGTCACCTTGCAAACGCACCGCAGCTTTCCAGCGTTGGGTAGCTGCATTTTTAATGGCCTGGGCTTCGTCTAAGACAATGGTAGACCAAGAGATCTTCTCAAGGCTCGAGATTTCGTTAGGAAGAAGCCCATAGGTACACAGGACGAGGTCGAATGGGCCCAGATCCTTTAAGGTTTCAGCGCGGTTGCCTGGACCAAAGAGATGGGTGCGCAAGGTCGGCGCAGAGCGCAGGCTTTCACTCAGCCAATTCCGGGTGACAGAGGTGGGGGCGATGACCAGGGCGGGGCCGAGCGTGGCGCGATGGAGTAGAATGGCCAGCGCTTGCAGCGTCTTGCCCAAGCCCATGTCATCCGCGAGGCAAGCTCCTACGCCCCACTGCGCTTGTCGGGCGAGCCATTGGAAGCCGTCTAACTGATAGGGGCGCAGTTCAGCCTGGAGGGTGGAGGGGAGGTCTGCTTGACTATCGGAGGCGTCGCGCAGTCGTTTGACATGGTCGATCCATTTCTTGGTCAGCTTGGATTGCGCTTCTTCGGTGAGCTCAGTTAGAGCGTGGGCGGCAAGAGGGTTGATCTGGCGACCGCCCTTCTTGCCCTCGGTGCTGTAGGCTTCGAGATCTTCGAGGCGCTGTTTGAACTCTCGTGTCAGGGCGAGGAATTGGCCGTCGCGAAGTTTGATGAAACGCCCAAGAGAATCGTCTTTCTCTAGCAAGTCGAGCAGTGCTTGAAGCTCTAGTACCTGGCCTTCTCCGACATCGAGTTCGCCCGTGAGTTGAAACCAGTCCTTCGTCGAGGTCACTTTGAGCCGAACCTGTCTTGAAGTGGCTTCGCCCATGAGCTTAAAGCGTTCTCCTTGGGGCCAGTGCGTGTCCACGCGATCGCCGAGAGCGTGAATTTCGGTGAGGAGTTCCAGGCAGTCTAGCGGTTCTGGCAGCGACCATTTGAAGGGCTCGCTTTCGTCATTGTCAGACAAGCTCGGGCAGGCCTCGAGAATCTCGGAAGCCTGAGCGAGTTCTTCTGCTAGGGAGCGCTGGGTCTTGCACGGTTGCCCATTCGCCTCCGCGAAGACGACCTGTGATCCGCTGCCTGGGGAAAGATAAGTCTCAGCATCTTTGATTGGTTGCACGCGAAGCGCGGCGCGCAGTCCTTCGCCATGAGGTGCTAGATGAATCTGCAAGGTGAGATTTGATTCTAGGACCGTCATGGCGACGTCGCCTGCATCGGCGACATCCGTGTAGACGCTGACCTCTTCTTTGAGTGCCTGTATGACTGATAGTAGCCTGTCCTTTCCCGCCGCAGGAATCTTGACGTCTTCGCGGGCGAGACCGAGCACGTCAATGAGATGGACTTCCTCTGGTGACGTTCGCAGCGTACAGAGCCGCGTCGGCGTGTCCCACCAGTAGGTCATGCCTTCCTCGTTGAAGTCGAGAGTCTCAAGGCCGGGCTGCACGGTGAGCGCCACGTCACCGGAATCCTCCTCTGAAAGGATGAATTTCAGGGACTGTGCGATGATGTCTAATGGAATGTCATGGTTGCCTTCGCGATAGACGTGCGGATGACCGACGAGACCATGTAAAGCATCGTCCACGTCGAGGTGGTATTGGCTAGGATTCCAGCCGGAAGGGCGGATGTGTTGAATGACAGGAAGGTCTTGTGGTGCAACGAAAGGCAAGCTGTCAGCGTTCTCTCGCAGCCTTGCCAGCGAGACTGCGCGTCCTTGAGACCACCCGCCGTTCTTGCGGCTGAGCTGTTCTTTGGGGACCAGCTCGCGAATGTAGTCACTGGCATTTGAAGTGTTCACTTCCCAGATCAGGCGTGACGTCTTGGCAGGAGCATTGGAGGCGGACTGAGGGCGTTTTGTAAGAGCAAAGCGCTCTAGCTCGACGAGCTTCTTTTCCCAGGCCTCCAATCGTTTCTTGAGAGATAGAATAGGGGCAACCTGGGGCAAAGTATCCGATGTGGAACCTTGCTGGGGTTTTGCCTTCAGATGCTTCAAGATGGAAAGTGTGAGCGCTTGAAGCAGTGGCGCCTCTTGTCGGCGACAGTAGTCGAGGAGTTTAAGTGCAAACTCCTTTATGGGCTTGGTGTGACGAGCACCCTGCCAAAGCCAAACATGCAGAATCACAACCTGGCCGAGTTCGCTCAACTGCCCAGCGCGGTCTAGCTGGTAATCCACGACGTCAAATGGTTCGCCAGCTCTTTGAGATTGGTCGAGAGATTGCAGCAGCTCAAGGATCGGCTCGGGGTGGCGAGAGCGCTTCTTTGGGCCCATGCCTGCCAGCGCTTTCTTGAACTGGGGTTCTTCCCTCGTCGCTAGAAATAGCGCGACAAGAGCCTCGCTTGCCAAGGAGACTTTGATGGCGGAGCCCTTGGTGCGTATCCCGAGTTCAACGTGTGCGGCGGCCGCCTCTTGATCTCCTGATAGAAAGGCGATGGCCCCTCGCAGTAGGCTCCCTTCTACTTTCCGCAACTTGCCGTTGGCGGCGCAGAGCGTGTCCGCCAAGGCGCTGGCTGCTTGGAAGTCACCATTCAGCAAGTGCATGTCTGCTAGCATGGCGGCTAGTTTTGGATCAGAGCGTTCCTGCAAGTATCGCTTCCACTCAGGATTGTAGGTGGCACAGAAAGCCTGCGTGTTGTGGACCTCCGGCACGAGCGATTTGACGTGTATGTCAGGAAGCTGCTCGAGTCGAACGGTGCTGAAGGGGTACTCGATGAATTCAAGCTGCGGGGCTTCCAAGGTCATCCGATTGCCATGGATCGTCTCAATGATTAGATGGTCGTAGAGTTGCGCATCATCAGCATCCCAGTAATAGGCGAAAGCCAAGGCGTACTTTCGACGGAGTTGGGCCGTGTGGGCGTCTCCGAACCGCGAGCGGCGGTTGCTGGATCCGTACAGTCTAAGTGTATAGAATGAGAAGCTCTCCTCTTCAGATACCAATTCAGCGACGCCGCTGATTAGCTCGGGAGTCATCCAGAGATTCGTTCCATAGGAGGGAAAGCCAAGTTCAGCATTCTCGATTTGTCTGAAGAGATCCTTACAGTCGTCTACCGTGTAGCGTTTGCCATCCTTGCGGGAGAGCCCTGCCGCAGTCAGCCGTTTGGATAAGTTAGAAGGTGAGGCGTCGTCGAAGAGCGCGACGAAGAATTTCAGCAAGCGTTGCTGATCAGTATTCAATCCATCATAGAATGCGGTTACCGCTTTGTGGAAATGGGGGCTAAGAACAGACATGCTCGACTAGACAATTAACATCGCATCCCCATAGCTGAAGAAACGATACTCGGATTCGATTGCTTTGGCGTAGGCTTCCAGAATCAACTCCTTGCCAGCAAAGGCGCTCACTAACATGAGCAAGGTCGATTGAGGGAGGTGGAAGTTTGTCATGAGCACGTCGACAACTTGGAATTCGTAGGGCGGGTAAATGAAGATGTTCGTCTCGTCCTTTCCAAGCTCCAGCTCACCCGATCTTCCGCAATGTTCCAAAACACGCGTGACGGTCGTTCCTACCGAGATAACTCGATTGGCCGCCTTGATTTGACTGGCGGCATCTGCTGAGAGCTCGTAAGACTCTGTGTGCATCCGGTGATTGGTAATCAAGGCTTCGCGGACTGGTTGAAACGTTCCAACGCCAACATGGAGGGTGACAAAAGCGTGAGGAAGCTGAGCCATCATGGCCTCCGTAAAATGTAGGCCTGCCGTTGGCGCCGCGACCGCACCATCTTGGGCAGCAAAGACGGTTTGGTAGCGGGCTTCGTCCATGGGTTCGCTTTCGCGCTCCATGTAATGGGGTAGTGCTAGTTTTCCGTGGGCTGAGACATCAACCGCTTGATCGAAGCTGATGATGCGATCCCCATTCTCGAGGATCTCCTCAACGGTACCGGTGGTTTCACCGATTTCGACCGTATGCCCCACTCGCAGCTTTTTTCCAGGTCGCACGAGACAGCGCCATCGTCGTTCGTCCTGAAAGTCGAGCCGAAGCAATTCCTTCTTTCCATCTGTGGAATAGAAACGCGCGGGCATGACTCGGGTGTCATTGAAGACACAGAGATCGTCATCGGAAACGAAACTGCGAAAGTCGCCAATCTTTGCGTGATCGATCTCGCCAGTCGCTCGGTTCACCACAAGCAATCGAGAAGACGCCCGTTCTTTGGGTGGGTGGGTTGCAATCAGCTCCTTTGGCAAATGATAGTCAAAGGCTGCGGTCTCAAGTTCCGTCTTCGTCATGAAGGCATTTCCTGCAATTCCAAGCCCTTGGCAAGGCGCTTCAAGTTCTCAAGCCAAGCATTCACCGCGCGCTGGGTGTGCCAATAGAGACTGGCGCAAGCACCGCCCAGGGAGACGATGCCGACCAACGCCCACCATAGGTTGCCAGCAGCGACTTGCCCCACAAGCAAGGCGGCGCTCAAGACAAGCACGGCAGTCGTGCTGCGTTTCAGGTAGGCCTTCACGGCGACTCGCGTGAGGCATTCGTCAGTTTCGTGGTATTCGGTCACGGTCGCGAGAGTGAGGTGAGCAAACGGCGTGGGTGGAAAGATCAGATCGAAGACGGACCACTGATTTGGAAGCGCAGGCCCTTGCGGATGGCCTGCCTGGGCAAGTTCCGTCCGCAGGACGGCCAACAGGTCTTCTCGTCCCTTCGCCTTGCGATTCCACAACGTGCTGCGCTCGTCCCACCAAGCGCGATGCCAGCGTCTCGGTCCGGCGTGCCACCATCGCATGAGTTGTCGGCCAATGTTTGGACTCCATCTCAACCAGGTATTCACCGCAAGGGCAGCCCAGGCGCTCCCAGCCTCTGGCAAACTAACGGAGCGCGCGGCCCAAGCGGATGCACCTATAGACATTGCTAGTAATAGGAAGCTGAGCCACCAAGCGAATGATATTCCAAAGCCTAGCATCAATGTGATGCCAATAGCGGCCAGCCACGGGAATGAAGTCATCAGCCCGACCAAGAAGGTTTCCGCTCCGGGTCGACCATGATAGATGGACTGGAACGGTGCGGTGCCATCCTGACCAAAGTAGATGACTGGTCGTGATAGGGTTCGTGTGGCCAGGGGCATGTAAACGGTTCCTTTCCAGTCGGTACCGCCTAGGCCGCCATACTTCTGTGGATGATCCCAATGCAAGAGCGCTTCGGCACGTCCATAACCCAACTGCTGTTTCATGAAGGTTTGCCACGTCTTTCGGCGATGATGCCATACTACGGCATTGGGAGCGAATCCCAAGCGATGGTCCTCAAACTGTAGGCGCCAGCAGAAATCCACATCATCGCCCGCCACACGATAATGTTCTCGGAAGCCTCCGATCGCGTGAAAAGCCTCTGCGGTGACCGCAAGGTTGCAGCCTGGCAAGTGCTCTGCCTGGAAGTCATCCAACATGACGTGGGTGGGGGTTCCTGGTGCTCGTTGGATCGCGGCCTCCATTAACGTCGTTGCCGGAGGGGCGATGTTGGGTCCGCCGCAAGCATTCACGTGCTGCCGCTGCATTTCCGCCACCAACTCAGCGAGCCAAGCGGGGTCGGGTTCACAATCGTCATCAGTGAAGGCGAGAATATCGCCACGTGCTTCTCTTGCTCCCTGGTTTCGTGCGGCACTCAGGCCAACGTGTTCCTGCCGAACATAACGCATGCCTGGAAACTGATCGACAATGGCTTCAATGCCAGGACGAGAGCCGTCATCGACGACGATCACCTCGACGTTTGCATACAGAGATCGGCTGAGATGTTCCAAGCATGCTGGCAAAAGGGCGTGTCCATTGTGAGTGCAGACGATTGCCGATACCAAGGGCGGGTCTATTGGAGGAGGAGGCGCTAAACACGCAGCTAGCGCAGCTTGTGTCCGGGCAGCGCTCGGTTTCGGAGTGCGGTCTTTCGTGACCAAGCCAAATCCCCAGTCGGTCATCTGACGTCCACCGTTGAACCATTCATCCGTGTAACTGAAAAGAAAGGCCCCCGCTACGCCGCTAGCAAAGATCTCCTCTGTCAGCCAAGCCAGGGTCTCTGCTTGGTGAGCGTCTCCGTTTCTCACGCTGTCCAAACCATACTCGCTGATCACGAGCGGCCGATCGTCGGCCATGTGATGCAAGCGGCGGACATAACGCCGCACTGCGTCGCGCTCTTCCAGGTAGATATTGAATGAGACAAAGTCTCCATTTCTGGGCTGCAAGTACTCCGTTGACGGGTAGTTGGCATAACTAAAGAGCCGTGCGGGATCTAACTGATGCAAGCGATCGAAAGCTCTTTCCAAAAACTTTCTAACACGCATGCCACCGATCCAGCGCACCAAGGTTGAAGGCACTTCGTTTCCGATAAAGTACCCCGCCACTGCTGATTCTCCACTCAGCGCTTCCACATCAGCTGTCAGCGCTTCAAGGATCTCAGCCTCGCGCGAAACGAAGTCAGTGTTGCTCGCCCATTTCAGCGAGACAAAGACGGCCAAGCCGCGTTCGCCACAACAACGTAAGAACGTACTGGAAGGACGTTCATAGACACGCAAGGCATTGAAACCAAGCTCAGCGATGGCGTCGAGATCCCGCAGGCAATGATCGTGGGTCCCGAGCGCTCTGCTGAATGGACCATACGTGATCCCTCTGAGGGAAACGCGTTCGCTTCCCCGCTGAAAGAACCTCCCGTCGCGAGAGTATGCCGCATGCCCATGAGTCACGCGACCAGACTATCGGCGGCGGCTACCAAGTCAATCAGCCTCACTCTGCAAGGCTGGGACGACGCGTTCGCGTAACTTCACCATGCCGCGACGAATCCGTGCCTTCACTGTGCCTAGCGGCTGGTTCAGTTGACCTGCAATTTCGCTTTGAGTAAGCCCCTTGAAGTAGGCCAGCTCGATCGCCTGTCGTTGTTCGGTAGAAAGCTGCATCACTGCTGACCGGACCTCTGCGCCACACTCCTTTGCATCGAGAAGATCTGAGGAATCGACATTATCAAGCTCAAGCGGCAGCATCTTGTCGGTGTAGCCATCGAGCAGACGCGACTGCCTTTGCTTGTGCCGAATCTTATCAATAGCCCGATTGCGTGCCATTGTGGCAACCCAAGTGGTAGGCTTTCCACGCTGGGCATTGTATAGCCCAGCCTTTTGCCAAACTTGAAAGAAGACTTCTTGGGACACATCTTCGGTGTCCTGTCGATCGTTCAGCACCTTGTAGACAGTGCTATACACTAGGCGCTCCATGCGGGTGACAAACAGATCGAAGCTGGCTCGGTCTTTAGAGGCAATGCGCTCGAGGAGTAAGAGGTCGGTTGGGGGAAGCTCAGTTGGCTGGTTCATCGTCAGTAAGGTGGGTAAGGTTTCGTTTTCTAAGCCTTAAATTAGAAATCCTACAAAAGCATCCATATTTAGATAAATGGGACTAATATCAGTTATTCTTATTTTAGAGCAATAGCAAGTTGCCGCTGATCAAACTTCAATTCTTCGCCTTGACTCCCACTCGCCGCGCTCTAGGATTCCGACCGCTTTGCGCCTGTAGCTCAACTGGATAGAGCGTCTGACTACGGATCAGAAGGTTTGGGGTTCGAATCCCTACAGGCGTGCTCTTCCTCTCAACGGGTGAGAACGAGGTAAGCAAGGTTTGGCATCTTCGAGTAGCTATGAGCTTACCTACCTAGTAGCTTTCGGATGCGCACCGCGCAGGCTTTGTAGCTAGGTTGTAGGGAGTGCGGGTCCATGGTGGGATGGGTCAGCCTATTCGTTTCCGTATAGTGCATCGGCATGAAAAGCTGGCCTTGGCCGACGGTGGGTGTCACCACAAGCCGGCACGTGGCTTGGCCGTGTCTGGAACGGATCCAAACCTGTTCATTGGCTTTTAGCCCTGTGGCTTCCGCATCGGTGGGATGCATCTCAATATAGGCGTCCTCTGGGTAGAGGCGACGGAGAATTCCTGACTTCCCGGTGCGCGTTTGGGTGTGCCACTGAGCCGAGGTGCCTCGACCGGTCATTAAAGTGAACGGGAAGGAATCGTCTGTGGGCTCGGGATTTGGCTGAACGTCGTCGAACAGAAATTTGGCGCGTTTGTCTTTAGTGTAGAAATGCCCATCCTCGAACAGTCGTCGTTCCGACTGTTCGAGGTGGGCTTCCCCCTCCCCACATGGCCATTGCCGACCACCAGCGTCATCGATCTCGCGATAGTTTCCGATACCCGTGATGTCACAGGGCTTCTCCCGACTAAGCTCTTTGAGAATGTTGAACACGGCTTCCGGAGATTCCCAGCGATCCATCCATTCTCCGCACCCCCATGTCTTAGCCAAGTAGCGGAAGATATGAAAATCTGCTAGAGCCTCGCCCGGCGCCCGCTTTACTTTCTTTGTCACGCCCACGCGACGTTCTGAATTGATGAAGGTGCCTTCTTTCTCGCCCCATCCGGCAGCTGGCAGTATTAGGTCAGCCATTTGTGCGGAATCGGTGCTCACGTAGATGTCTTGCACCACGAGGAAGTCTAACTTAGCCATCAGCCTTCGCATGCGTTCCCGGTTTCCCCACGAATGCACGCCATTGGTGGCAATCATCCAGAGGGCACGAGTATCACCTCTTTCTATCCCATCAATGATCTGATCATAGGCCTTGCTAGGCCCATTAGGAAGGCGTGCAGAATCGATGCCCAATGTCTTAGCGACTTTCTCACGGTGCGTTGGGTTCGCGAAGTCATGCCCCCCTAACAGATTAGTGGTATTACTGAACAACCGCGAGCCCATGGCATTGCATTGGCCCGTGATCGAGTTCGCTCCGGTGCCTGGCCTACCAATATTCCCCGTCATCAGCGCCAGATTGATGATGGCTTGAGCAGTTCGAGTGGCCTCGTAGCTTTGGTTTACGCCCATGGTCCACCAGAGGGAAACGCGTTCCTTGGTGCCGATTGACTTGGCTAACTGATAGATTACTTCCTTAGAGATTCCACTTACTGTGGCCACCGTCTTTGGATCGAACTGCTTCACATGAGCGGCAAAGGCTTCAAATCCAGACGTATGACTATCTATGTAGCTTTGATCCACCCAGCCTTCTCGAATGATGAGATGAGCCAGACCATAGAAGAGTGTCAGATCAGACTTCGGTCGCAGCGGCAAATGGCTGGTGGCCTGTGCCGCTGTCTCGGTCGTCCTTGGATCAATGACAATGATCTCAGGCGAACGTTTGTTCTTTAGCACGCGCTGCCACATGATGGGATGTGCGATGCATAGATTGGATCCGATCAGCACGATCACATTCGATTCCTCGAAATCCGCAAACGTGTACGGAGGCGCGTCGAATCCAAAGGACTGCTTGTAGGCCATGACCGAAGTCGCCATGCACTGCCGAGTGTTTCCATCGCCATGCCGCATGCCCATACCAAACTTGGCGAAGCTGCCTAATAAGGCCATTTCCTCAGTGCATATCTGTCCTGTGCTCAGAAAGGCGGCCGACTCTTCACCATGGTTGTTGAGGGTGTTCCGCATGCGATCACAGAAGATCTGTGCTGCTTCTGGCCACGAAATAGGTTTTAAGGGGGCGTCTCTCGACGAACGGTACATAGGCGTGGTTGCGCGATCAGAGGCACCTAGCGGCTCTAACGCTTCCCAGCCTTTCGGACATGCCATGCCGATATTTACAGGATATACCGCCTCTGGTGTGAGATTGACGGCTTCCCCTTCTCTGAGGTGGATGTTTAAGGCGCACCCTGTCGAGCAATAGCCGCACACGCTGGTCGTCGTAGCGTCTGGCTTGACAAGCGCGGGCACTTGGCCCAGGCCGAAGCTTCCTGGCTCCCGAAGGAGTTGTTCGGTCAGTGGACCTTCGAAGGCCCGCCATGTGGGGAGCTTGGCTTTCATCATATACCAGGCATCTTGGCCTCGTCGACGGCGCGAAAGAAGAGAGAACGCGCTGCGAGTTCGGTAAGTACGAGTAAAAACAGCGTCACCCACGGGCTCGTGAACTCAGAAGTTGCCAACCCCACAAATGCCAATGCAGTCAGAAATCGTAGCCACGTGGTGGTGCGAAGCGGACCACACATGAGATCATGAGGACGTTGTTCCGTTTCATCAGGCTCAAACAAGATACTTGCTTCCATTCCTAGCAATAGCACTATAGGTACTACCGTTAGGAAAGGTGCAGGCGAGAATAGAAGCCCCGCGCTTAGAGCGGTCACGAAGAATCGGCTCATAGTTTGCGAAAAACGCCAGAAAGATCGGCGAGTGTCTGCATATACATTGACCGACGCAAACAATCCAGTGACACCGAGAGCTGCGGCGCTTACTCCAAGTAGCGATGTGATCACGTCAGGGAGATCCATCCAAACCGAACCGAGAAAGGCTATCATAGTTCCAATCCACAAATTGAAGGCGATGATCTCACGACTCAACCAAGAGCGCCTCCATCCGAGGATGGCACGCCATGCCTGAGTCGGTCGCCCTAGGTGCATGATGCTACCAGCCAATCCGAGACAACCGATGGCCACGCTCGCGATCAACGCAGTGAGATCTTCGGAGTCACCGAGCCATACAGCCACGCTGATCCCTACGCTGATGGGCACCATGACGAGCATCCAGACGAGTGGGAAGTGCCCATGTCCTGTGTGTAGGCTTTCGGCATCTGCGGGCATCTGATCGGAAGAGGTATCCAAGTTCGTGTAAACCGTCGACGGCTTGGTGTAGCCAGAATCAAAGGTGCCAGGTAGAAGCCGCACTCCGGCGTCAGCTCCCTCCTGTGGGACGATGCGAATCCGAATGGCCTGGTTTGGGCAGGCTTGGACACAGGCAGGCGCTTCACCTTCTGCCAACCGTGACTGACACATGTCGCACTTGCGAACAATGCCAAGTCGATCGTTGTATTTGGGCACATCGTAGGGGCACTTCAACTCGCAATAGCGACAGCCCATGCATTGATCGTCCAGGTGACGCACAATGCCAGTCTTTGCATCCTTCTCATAGGCCAGGGTGGGGCAGCCATTAGCACAGGCAGGATCCGCACAGTGGTGGCAGGCGGTGGTCACCACTTGCTGGGTAGCTACCCCTTGACGATCCCCGACAAGCAATCCCACATCACGCCACGACTCCTCTGGGTCTAGTCCATTGAGATGATTGCAGGCACTGACACAGGCTTTGCAGCCACTGCAGGCCTCTAGATCGACTTCAAATCCATATTGCTCGCCAGGTTTCGGTGCCGATAGCGGCAGAAGTTCTTTGTAGAAACGTTCCTGGATCGGCGAGGTCACCTGTGTATGCCGTTGTGAGAACCGCTCAACGGCTGTCAGAGCCTGCTGATCTAGCAAGAGCTCATCGATGAGCGTGAGTTGGTTCATGCGGCCACTTCTTCTTCGCTCAAAACCAAAGTCTCCAAAGCGCCGATGTCATGCCGAGTCGTAAAACTAATGAAAGATTCCTTCTTAAGGCGATGTTTCATATAAGAGACCAGAAGTGTGTGCATCTTTCGATTTAGATCATCTCCAGCCGGGACACTCTTGAAGAGTTGGCGCCCCAACGTCTTCTGATTCGTACCAAAACCACCACCAACGAAGATGTGGTATCCCTCGACGGGCTCGTCTTGATCCTCTACTTTCACCTTGCAAGCTAACAAGCCGATATCACCGATGTAGTGTTGAGCGCAGGAGTGAGGGCAACCTGTGACATGAATGTTGATCGGTTGATCCAATATAATTCGTCTCTCAAGGTAGTCGACCACCTCAAGCGCATGCCCCTTCGTGTCGGAGCTCGCAAACTTGCAGTAGCGATTGCCTGTGCAAGCCGCGACACCGCCCCGAATCAGGCTTGCCTCGCAACGCAATCCACTTTTTGCCAGAGCTGCCTTGGCAGCTTCGACCTGATCGTCTGGGATATTCGGAATAATAATGTTCTGATAGATGGTTAACCGCATCTCACCGTTGCCAAAGCGCTCTGACACATCTGCGAAGACGCGCGCTTCCTCGCTCTGCAGAAGCCCCACCGGGACATACACACCGAGCCAATTCATACCAGCTTGCTTCTGAGGATGTAGACCCAAATGGGCATGGGGCACCTCGGGCTTATCGACAACATTTATCAAAACATCATCCTCAGGCAGACGGAGCAAGGGTTCTCCGAAGATCTCTTCCGCCTCAGCAAGAAACTTGTCCACGCCCCACTCCTTCAGAAGATAGATCAACCGAGACTTCCCACGGTTACTGCGATTCCCGTTACGAATGTAGGTTCGGGTCAATGCCGCGATGACTTCCGTGGCGTCTTCTGGTCGGCAGATCACTCCACAGTCTTCAGCAAATTCTTGATGCCCCGTCACGCCGCCGAGCAAGATCTTAAAGTAGACACCAGCCTTCACCTTGCCATGAAGCGGATGGCCTTCTACGGGCTCACTTAGCTGGATGGCACGCAATCCAATATCGTTCGTATCCTCGGCTACCTTACACAACCCACCGCCATCCATCGACACATTAAACTTCCGCGGAAGATCGTAGAACTCTTGATTGTTCACGATGTAATGCGCCAGATCTTTAATGTGGGGCATCACATCGATTAGCTCATGCGGATCGAAACCAGCCGTCGGGCTCGCCGTAAAGTTCCGTAGATTGTCTGCCCCCGCTCCTCGCGAGGTCAGCCCACAATCTTGCAAACGCCGGATCAGTTCAGGTGTGTCTCTCGGTTTCACCACACGCAGCTGAAAGTTGTTCCGCGTCGTGATCTGCAAGTAACCCCAAGCGATGTCATCTGTGATCGACGCCAATTCGCGCATCTGTGAGGACGACACCGTCCCACCCGGCATGCGCAGCCGACACATGTAGCCCTCATGCAGGGGCCCTAACCAGAACAGTCCGTTCCACTTAAAGCGAAACACATCCTCCTTCTCCGGAGCCTCATTCCCCTTCGCCCGCTTTCTGAGAATCGGAAACGCATCAAAAGGATGCAGCTCCCGCTTCATCTTCTCTTCCGGAATGATCTTCGCCTTCCTCTTCGGCTGGGGGCCCGCCTCCGGCTCCGCATTGGCAAAGCTCACGCCACGATTCTTCAGTCCGGTGAAGAACCCATCAAGATAGGCTTGCTGATCCGAAGACACAGTCTCTCCAGCTACTTTCTCAGGAATAGATGGAACGGATGAAGGCATGCGTATCATGTGATGCGCCATTCATGCCAGAACGAGGCTTGAGCGACGGAGCATCTGAGCTTCTTCCTCATTCCTGCTATGAATCCGATTCATGGTGGCCGTGATGGACCTTCTGCTGACCGAACGATAATCGAGGGACTGCTAGATTGACACAAGATGAACATGGTTCTCAGGAAATCTCTAACCTGA
>JAACDM010000295.1 GCA_009936795.1 Verrucomicrobiaceae bacterium
GATGGGGTGATTGCTAAGAACCCTAGTGAAGGCTCCGGCGACAACCATGCTGGTAACTACGAGCTACGGGTAGCAAGCGGCACTAGGCATCTCCACTTTCTACATCAGCAGGGCGGTGCCAATGATACAGCGACTCATGATGGTGGTGTGGAAACGATTATCGAGCCAGATGTCTGGACGCATGTTGTGGTAACGGCCGAGACCGAAAGCGGGGATGTGAACTTGTATATCAACGGCGAACTGATTAAGACTCTGGGAGGATTTGTCGCTGTTGAAGAGTTTCCGACCAATGAGAACCCCTTGTTTATCGGATCGCGGGCGGATTTGTTCACCTCCTTTGACGGTCTTCTCGATGAAGTGGTGCTACACAATGCCGTCCTCGACGAGGCCGAAGTCGAGAATCTCTTTAGCAATGGCTTGCGCCCACCTGGTGATGCCGATGGCGATGGCATGCCGGACGAATGGGAGGTGGCCAATGGATTAGATCCGAATGATCCCGCAGATGCGGCTTTCGATGGGGATGGTGATACTCTAACGAACGTGCAAGAGTTTGCGCGCCGAACCAATCCCAACGAAGTAGACACCGACATGGATGGCCTACAAGACAATGTGGAAACGAAAACCGATGTCTGGCTTAGCGCCACGGATACGGGCACGAATCCTACTCGGCCTGATACGGATAGGGACGGCTTGCTGGACGGTGTCGAAACAAACACCGGCATCTTTGTGAGCGCGGACGACACGGGATCGGACCCGCACGTGAAAGACACCGATGGCGACGGTGCCCAGGACGGTCTTGAAGTCTCGGGTGGTTTTGATCCAACCGATCCGCAGAGCGTAGCGTCAATCCAACTCAAGGGTGGTAACTTTACCGTTCGCCACGTCACGTCACCTTCCATTGCTGATCGCTCGTCGATGGAGGCCGTCTTGGCAGGCGAGGAGCAGCCTGTCGAAGAAATCACCGTGCAGCGCGGCTTCGTCAACTTTGCTGATGATCAGGCACGTGCCTTTAGAGATACGATTGAACCTTACCCACTTTGGGGGCCGGACGGCAATGATGAACGAGCGCCGGCGGTTGGTGGTGGACCCAACCATAACAATTTCGCGATTGAAGTGATCGGAAAGATCTTTATCCAGGAACCGGGCGGCATGGTCACGATCGGTGTCAATAGTGACGATGGCTTTGTCTTGACGATCGACGGGATAGAGATTGGGGAAGCTGGTAATCGTGGTCGTCAAGACAGTCTCTTTACAGTTGATCTTGCAGCGGGGCAGCATGACCTCATACTGACTCATTGGGAAAACGGCGGAGGAGCCGGAGCGAACATGTTTATCGCGCGTGGCTTTGGAGAACTCGCTTTTGAGGAGGCTGATTTCGAACTTCTCAACGCCTTTGACATTGGCCTGGCTCCATTAGACGGAGACGATTCGGATGGCGATAACTTGGCAGACCTCTGGGAGAACTTCTATTTCGGCGATTTGAGGAAGGATGGCTCCGGTGACGAAGACGGCGATGGCCTAACCGATCTTGCCGAGTTTCAGAATCGCGGTATTCCAACGGAGAAAGACACTGATGGCGATGGCCTGGAAGACGGCCCAGAGGTAAACATTCATGGCAGCAGTCCGATCCTTGTCGATACCGATGGCGATACGCTCTCAGACGGGGATGAAGTGACCGTGCATATGAGTGATCCTGCGTCCACGGATAGTGATGGCGATGGCGCGTTCGACTCAGTCGAGGTCAATCCTCAGTTCGACACCGATCCTAACGACGCGGCCTCCGTGCCAGACGTCATCGTTGCCCTCACCTCCGGTCCGTGGATGGCCCCGGCTACCTGGGGTGGCACCGCCCCCACTGCTGGCAACAAATACGCTGCGCTTGCGGGGCTCTCCGACAAGCTAACGACGACAGACGGTTCGTTTGCAGGTGATTCGCTGATACTCATTGGTGCCACGCTGGAACTCGCACATTCGGGTGCTGTCGAGGTTGATTTGATCACTAGTAATGCGCTCATCCAGTCTTCCAGAAGCAACAGCATCTCCGGAAAGATCACGTTGGGAGGCGATAGCACCATTGATGTGGGCGACAACGAACTCTCGATTGGTTCGTTACTTTCGGGATCAGACGGAGTGAGGCTGACCGGTGGTTCCGCCGATATCCGTGCGGGTGAGATCCTAATCAATGGGCCTGCTAGTGCGCTGACTGGTAATATCGATATCATTGGCACGGACGTTAATCTTCTTTCGGTCAATGGCTTGGGAGGCGCGGGTGAAGGGGATGTTCTCCTCGAAGGATCCCGACTGACCGTAAGCTCTCCAGCCACCTTCTGCGGCAGACTGCTCATTCGTGGCGATAACTTCACCCTTGGTCTGGATGCTGACCTCTCAATGAACGCCCTCCTTGGAGTTGATGAGAGTGGCAATCCGCAATTCAGCCTGCGCGCGGATCAACCTACGGCGACCTTCGGGGTAGAAGGCCTACTTGGCGCGGGCTTTGATGCCACGCATGCCACGGGTGCCGCGAACCTAATCCTCGATGAATCACTTCAATGTATCCCACCAGACTGTGATGACCCAACTGCGGATTCGGACGGTGATACAGTGACCGATTGTGATGAGCTGCTCGTTCATGGTACAGATCCTAACAACGCCGATACCGATGGTGATGGCCTCGACGACGCTGTGGAGATTGCCGGTCCAACCCTTCCCAAGGAGGCAGACACCGATGGCGATGGAATCGAGGATGGTGTTGATCCGGACCCACTCGTGTTCAATGCCGGGGGCGGAGGTGGTGCTGACAACCTCCTCGTGAATGGTTCCTTCGAGGAACCGGTTCTGAATAACGTCAATGTGAATAATCTAGGAACAGTACCCACGGGATGGAGTCGGACCGGGGACGATACGACCTGGAACTTGATTAGAAACGATGGTTCCCCTTACCGAAGTGGCGTGGACAACGCCGCCGAGGGCTCGCAGATCATCGATCTCAACGGGATCTTTGAGATCTTCCAGAACTTCACCCTGACCTCGGACACCGATGTCTTGTTTGGCGCTTCGTTTGCCAATCGCGAAGGTCATGATGGATCAGAGCCCTCGACGGTTGGAATCTATGATGCTGCAGGGGAGGAATTGCTCTCGCCGGAGGTGTCTGTGGACACTTCGGACGAACCGATCCCCTCGGACGTCTGGGTCGATGGTCAGGATGGTATCAGCCTCTCGGCAGGTGACTATCAAATCCGCATCGCCTTGAACAATTTCAACAATGTCGATGCGGTATTCGTCAATGTCAGTAGAGGTGGGATACCTCTCACCGCCGATACCGATGGCGACGGCGCGTCCGATGAAGCCGAAGGCATTGCCGGAACAGATCCCAACGATCCGACTTCATTCTTCCGAGTGACGACAGTAAGTGGCAGCGGCAATATCCTGGAATGGTCTACGGTCGATGGGAAAACCTACGATGTGCAGTACTCCGCAGACCTAACCACCTGGGAAAATGTCGCGACTGACGTTGCCGGTGGCACTTACGAAGACACCGATGCCGGTCGACTTGGCGGCGCTAGCGCGTACTATCGCGCAGCTGTTAGGTAGGGTAAGATTGTAATAGATTTTACTATCTTATTTGATTCAGTCGGGTGCCAGATTTGGATGTCATGAGCGTATGACAATCGAAATCCACAAGTTGATATAAGCAGGTCGAACGAAGTTTTAGAGTTCGACAGTGATGAAGCGCTACGGCATGTTAGAGGGTGTGTTTCGCGCCCTATTAAACGCTGGATGCAGTTCATGCCGTTGTTGCTTGGTTTTTGCGGTTCTAATTGCCCTGAATCTTGGAAACAAGATGCATGGTCAAGATTTCATTATTTCAGAATTCTTAGCCGCCAGTATGAGAGGATTGCGTGACGACAATGGGGACGCTTCTGATTGGATCGAGATCTTCAATCCTAACTCAGAGCGTTTGTCCATGCAGGGGTGGAGCCTGACAGATGATCCAGACGACCTTGCCAAGTGGTCGTTTGCCGACACAGCGATCGAGGGACAGAACTTTCTACTGGTCTTTGCAAGCGGCAAAGATAGATCTGATCCCGCAGGTCTGTTGCACACCGACTTTGGCCTTGATCGCGATGGCGAATTCTTGGCGCTGGTTAGGCCCGATGGAACGATCGCCTCATCGTTCGCCTCCGAGTTTCCCCAACAGAGAACCGATGTTTCGTATGGTCGGCAAATGGACATTGCTGTGACTACCTTGGTTAAGGGCGATGCAGCAGCTTCGTTTTTAGCTTCGGTCGATGGTGCTGTGGACCCCAGGTGGCTGCAACTGGACTTCGATGACTCACATTGGGACGAGGTGACCATGGGAATTGGCTATGATTTGGCGGAACCACCTGAATTGGAAAGGGAGCTGGGGGACGTGTCGCAACCTGGTGATCTCGTGATGCCTACCTCGATGAGATCACCCGAAGGCGAAGAGGCTGATAAAGCGATCGATGACCGGAACGGGACGAAGTATCTGAATTTCGACACGGTCAACGCTGGCTTAACAGTGACCTTGTCACGTGGTGCGTCCGCTGTGACTGGGTTGCGTTTCACTTCGGCCAACGATGTGCCGAGTCGTGATCCGACACGCTTTGTGTTGTCGGGATCGACTGATGGCAGTGTCTTCACTGAGGTGGCAAGCGGCCCGATCCCGGAATTCACGAGTCGCTATCAGGGGGTTGAGGTCACTTTTGACAATGATCGAGCCTTTTCACAGTATCGATTGCTTTTCCCAGAGGTGCGCGATGCCGCCAGCGCTGTGGCGGTGCAGATTTCCGAAGTCGAGTTTCTATCATTGATGGAGATAAGTTCGCTCGAAGAGATCGGTTTGGAAGGTGCTGTGATCGAACCGACCTCTAGCAATTCACCGCTCGAGGAGGAAGTCGACAAGGCGATCGATGGTGATCTCGCCACCAAGTATCTGAATTTCGACAAGCTCAATGCTGGGTTCACGGTGACGCCGAGGGACAGTGTCAGTGTGGTGTCCGGGCTTCGTTTGACCTCGGCCAATGATGTGCCCGGCCGAGATCCCACAAGCTATGCCTTGGAGGGTTCAAACGATGGCGAGAACTTCACAGCGATTGCCGCAGGTCCCCTTCCGACCTTCCCGGACCGCTTTGCTTCACTTGTTGTGGACTTTTCTAACGAAATCCCTTATGTCCATTATCGCCTTCTGTTCCCGACCATACGCGACACGAATGCCGCGGCCGTGCAGATTGCTGAAGTTGCCTTTCTCAGCAAGGTGGTAGATCCCAACAGCATTGAGGAACTCATTACCACGGATGTTTCCAACGGGCTTTACAAGTTGGCAACGAATGCTTTCCTACGTATCCCGTTCACGCTTGAGGACAACGCCAAGTTAGAGGCACCAGCACTGAGTGTTTGGTATGATCACGGCTTCATTGCCTATCTAAATGGGGCCGAGATTACGCGCGACAACATCCCCTTTGTGGCAAATCGATCACCTGACGAGGCGCAGCATGCGGCGCGGTTCGATCTTTCACGCTTTGCTCATTTGTTCTTGCCTGGCGAGAACGTGCTCGCGCTGCACGGCTTGAATGATGCGATTGATAGTCCTAATTTCTTGTTGAGGGCGGAACTCTCGGACACGCGGGTGACTCTAGGTGAAGACGCCTACTTTGGTTGGCCAACGCCGCAAGCAGCGAACGCGGATGGCAGTCTCGGGATCGTCCACGATATTAGCGCTAGTGTGGAGCGCGGCTTCTTCGAGGATTCCTTTCCACTGGCACTCACGACGGCTACCGAGGAGTCGATCATTCGTTACACGGTCGATGGCAGTATCCCGACGCGCAAGAATGGTCTGCTGTATACCTCACCTATCACCATCGATAGAACAACGGTGCTCCGGGCTGCAGCGTATCGTGATGACTGGTTGCCGTCATCGGTGCTAACGCAGAGCTATCTGTTCGCCGCCGATATCATTGATCAGACGCGTCAGTCAGCTTTGGCCTCCGGGTTGCCAGCTAGATGGAACTCGCAGGACGCGGATTACGGACTGGATTCCCGGGTGCCATTGAAGGCCGAGGAAATGACCGCCTTACCATCGATCTCACTCGTCCTCGATCCAGAAAGCATGTTTGGCGGTCGTGGCCTCTACGCCAATCCCAACTCTCGAGGTGGCAACTGGGAGCGAGCGGTTTTTTTTGAGTGGATCGATTTTACTAACAACCATTCATTTGGGAAAGATGCTGGGATTCGTATTCAAGGGGGCGCTTTCAGGAATTTCAGTCTCACCTTGAAGAAGTCGTTTCGCATCATCTTCCGTGAACGCTATGGTGCCCGGCGATTGGACCAATCCATCTTTGGTTCCGAAGCAGCGCCGGAAACAGATAGCATTGTTCTACGCGCAAACGGCAACGATGCCTGGAAATGGGGCGATCGCTCGACGCTCTACATTCGAGATGCTTTCGCGATGGAAAGCATGCGGGCGATGGGTAATGTTGCTTCACACAGTACGTTCGCCCACCTTTACGTCAACGGCCATTACTGGGGGCTCTACAATCCAGTGGAACGGCCTGATGCCGCCTTCTCGTCCATTTATCATGGCGGTGCCCGAAATTCATGGGATGCGCTCAATCAAGATTCTGTGCCGGATGGCAATAGCGATGCCTGGGATCGGTTGCTAATACAGTTGCATTCGGGCGTCTCTAGCAATACTGCCTACCAACGCTTGCAAGGCAGGGGTCCGGATGGCATTCGCAATCCAAAGTTTGAGGTCTTGCTCGATGTCGACAATTTGATCGATTACATGCTGCTGAATTTCTACCTCGGCAATGCCGACTGGCCGGGGCGCAATCATTGGTATGGGATCAATCGCGACGGCGAACAAGGCTTTCAATTCTATCCGTGGGACTCGGAAACGGCAATCGGCCTTCGGTCGAGTGTGACAGCAAATCGCACAGGCGCCACTGGCGCTGTCGCTCGTCCCTTTGCGGCGCTTCGCAACAACGCGGAATTCCGTATTCGCTTCGGTGATCGCGTGCATGAGCATTTCTTTAATGGCGGACCATTCTACGTCGATTCGCGTGCGCCTGTTTGGAATCCGCTCGCACCGGAGAAGAACCAACCGGCACGTCGCTTTGCGGCGCTGGCCGCACAGGTCGCGGCAGCAATTGCTCCGGAGTCTGCGCGATGGGGTGATCAACTTGGATCACAGCTATTCACTCGTGCGGGCCATTGGCGCCCGGAACGCGACAATCTATTAAACAATTACTTTCCGCGTCGATCGGCCATTGTGCTAGATCAGCTTCGCACTGCTCGGCTCTACCCCGAGATTGACGCGCCCATCTTTAGCCAGCACGGAGGCGATGTGGATCTCGGCTTCTCCCTAACAATATCAAGCACCTCGGGTGTCATACGCTATACAAGAGATGGCACTGATCCAAGGTCGTCTCCGACAGCACAAACGTACGTTACACCAGTCATCCTCAACGATTAGACGACGGTGCATGCTCGCACGTTGCGCAATGGCGAATGGAGCGCCTTGAACACAGCCCCCTTCGTCGTCGGAACTCCAAGCTTGGTCATCTCTGAGCTGGACTACCATCCAGCGCGTCCAAGTGAACGTGAGATCGCCGCTGGATTCGATGACAAGGATGACTTTGAATTCCTGGAGCTGTTTAATCCTAGCTCCTACGGTATGAATCTCACGGGACTCCGCTTCAGCAACGGCGTGGCTTTTGATTTCAACTCGTCTAACATTTCTCAGGTTCGAGGGGGCGAGCGTGTGGTCCTGGTTCGCAATGCGGCTGCCTTCGCGGAACGTTATGGAGCGATCGCTACCGTCGCAGGCGAGTATGGCGGGCAGCTTGCCAACTCAGGTGAACGTGTGACGATTATCGCTGCAGATGCTTCGACCTTGGTCGACTTTACCTACAATGATCGCCTCCCCTGGCCGACCGCGGCCGATGGAGCCGGAAGCGCATTGGTTTTCCGCAACAGCGATGACGATTCTGCCCTCGCGGAGAGTTGGACTGCGGAGGCGGTTACGCCGGGCGAAACACCAAAGCCACGTGCCGCACGCGAGATTGAACTCACGCGCGAGGGGGATGACTTGTTGATCTACTTTCTTGTTGATGCTGAAGTTGCCTACGTTGTGGAAACTAGCACTAACATGTCCGCTGGCTGGCAAGTCGAACGACGTCTGGAGCCGGCCCCTGATGCTGGTGTAGTGAGAGTCCGAGTGTTACTCGCGCCGGATCACCAAGAGACACGGTTCTACAGAATACGAACCGAGCCGTGAGTTCTTGCAGGCGAGGCCATCAATGGGAATGGCTCGCTAGGTGCTGCTTCAGCAAATCTACGCTATCCGGAGAACATCCATCTCTGGCGAGACAAGTATGAGGGGAGCACCTTGAAATGGATCCAGGAATCCGTCGTTCCGAACCTGAAGACATGGGGCTTCAACACGGTAGGTTGGGTGCAAGAAGTCACGGTGCGCCTGTGGCGGCATTCGCGTCCGTTCACCGTGGATGAGTACAAGGCCTTGCAGATGCCCTACTACCATCTGCTACCATTCATGGAATCGCATCAGTGGGAGAAACACAATGTCCACTACGATTTCTTCAGCGACGATTGGGTGGAACGCTGTGACTATATCGCGCGCTCTCATTGCGCGGAGCTGAGCGATGATTCGAATCTCATCGGTTACTTTTACAGTGACTGTCCGACTTGGACGCACGACCGACCGCACAATCGGTGGCGTGGGCCGATCTTCGACCCCGAGCGATTAAAGACTGAGAAAGGGCGAAAGGAACTCAGAAAACTCGCCCATCAATACTACAAGACGACCCACGATGCTATCCGTCGCCACGACAAGCATCATCTCATTCTTAGGGACCGCTATGAAGCCAACGCCCACATCGCCAAGCCTGTCATGGAGGCTGCCTTACCGTTTGTCGATGTGCTATCTTTTCAGGATTTCCGCGATCCGCTAACCCACCTCGCCCACTGGCACAAGGAAACGGGCAAACCGGTGCTGCTCGCCGATGCTGCCGGGATGATAGAAACGGAGGATGGCTGGCGACTCAACGATGGCAATTGGTATGAGAAAAATCTGGACGGTCTGTATGAGACCCCGGGTTGTATTGGCTTTCACCTCTGCGGAGCCTATCAACGCAACAAAGCCAGGAAGCGTGGCCTACTTGATGAGTTCGAGCAGCCTGAGCCAAAGAATGTGCCTTTGATCAAGGCGGCGAATGATAAGATCGTGCGCTTGATGAAGGAACGGTTCTGAAGATGAACGGCTCGGCCTAGCAACCCTATCGTCGTGCCATCTCTAGCACCTTCATGGCGGCGTTGTGCCCAGGGATGCCGCTGACGGCGCCACCGCGCTTGGCGGCGGATCCACAAAGAAAGATGTTGGGATACTCAGTTTCAACTCCCCACTGCCCCACTTCATCCTCAGATTCAGCGAATGGCCAACTGAGATCGCCGTGGAAGATGTTGCCTTTCGGTAGGTGAATCTTCTTCTCCAGATCGACTGGGCTCATTGCCTCGATGCAAGGATCGCCGTTGCCATCTCTTGCCAGACAATCTTCGATGGGCTCGCCGAGAAACTGATCGATGCCGGCGAGATACTTCGCAATCACTTCGTCCCGCACCGTTTCATTGTCCTTTTCAAATAGTCGATAAGGCGTGTCTAACCCGAATAGGGTAAGCGTATGGAATCCGCGTCGATTCAAATCATCCGGAAGAATGGAGTTGTCTGTTAGTGTGTGGCAATAAATCTCTCCAGGAGGTTTGCTAGGTGTCTTGCCTGACATGCTCTCTTCATAAGCAGCCAACATTTGCTCATAACCCTCATCGATATGAAAGGTGCCCGCAAAGGCTTCGGCGGGAGCGCATTGTTTCGAGAGAAGTTGAGGAAGACGCTCTAGCAACATGTTGATCTTGAACCCGGCACCTTCTAGGGGTGGCGCCTCAGACTTACTCGCTGCTCCGGTAAGTTGGTTGAGAATTTGAGCCGATGCGTTGCATAGAACAAAGCGAGCATCTGTCTCGACCGTTGTCCCATCTGCCTCAATGGTAACAGAAGATCGCTTCTTGCCAGGAGCGACGTGGGAAACACTCGCTTCGGTGACGATCTCGACATTGCCTGTGCTCAATGCGACACGAACGAGTTCATTCACCAGGGCACCCATACCGCCGATAGGAACTCGCCATTCTCCGGTTCCCCGTCCAATGACGTGATAAAGCAAGGATCGATTCTGTATCAGAGACGGGTCATGCGGAAACGTGGCTAGGCCAATTCTTCCATCGGTAAACACCAAGCCTCGAATCAAATCATCTGAAATTAGGCGTTCGATCGCTTGGCCTAATGGATTCTCGATCAAGTCTTGCCAGGCATCCTCACCGTCCGTTCCCATTTGATGGCGCATGTCATCTCGAGAAACGAGCGGCTCTGTTAGACTTGGCCAAACAGCTGTAGCCAGTTGGCTCTGCATATCCTGAAGCGCAAGATAGCCCAGGTAGTCGTCCTCACTTCCTGTGAGTGCGAGGAAGGCCTCTCGATTGCTATTAGGATCGTCGTTTCGAATCAGCAATTCACGCAAGTTCCCGTTTTCAAACGCAGGTGTATAAGAAGCGGTCTTACGCGACTTGAGCTGAAGACGCAGACCGAGATTCTTGATGATCTTGTCTGGTACAAGACTAACGAGATATGAATAAACCGAGAGCCTGGCATCCACGCCCGCGAAGGCCTGCTTCGACTGCGTGGCGCCTCCAATCTCCGCGTTCCGTTCGGCGACTAAGACAGACAATCCAGCATTGGCGAGATAAGAGGCTGCCACGAGGCCGTTGTGCCCGCTGCCGATGATCACGGCGTCGTACGATGGTTTGATAGAGCTCATGGAGATTGTTCTAAGCGACGCAGGCAGCAAGCTAGAGAACAACGCTTTAGGTGTCTACCGCTGTTTGCGCTATTGTTCCTCCTCTTTGCGACATCCAAGTATTGCATTCTTCGGACGCGAAGTGCATGCTCACAAACCATGGCCAGGAAGCGACGCGTCGTCTTGAAGCTCGATCTGGAAGAGCCTTATCGATGCAACTTGGACGTGTTTGCCGGCTGCCAGCAGTATGCCGCCGAAGTGGGATGGGATTGTATGATCAATCCATTTGCGGATCGAGTTCTCTTGTCCAAGCGAGAAACTGGATCTTTCGACGGCGTGTTAGCGCATGGCACCGAACCACTTGTAAAGGCAGCAAGGCGGACTGGCGTGCCCATTGTCAACGTTTCGGTGGACGCTCCGCGTGGCGTACCCTCGGTTATCCCGGATTGTAGGGCGGCCGGAGCAATGGCTGCTGAACATCTCTTGGGTCGGGGGTTTCGGCAGTTCGGCTTTCTCGGATTCTCGCGCAACCCCTTTCCACGCCGACAGCGCGAGGGGTTTCACTCCGCTCTCAAGCAAGAAGGTTTCCCGTGCACGGACCACAGCTTTGGACTCAATAGCTACATTGCTAGTGCCAAAGGCTGGGAGACCTTTATCGCCGGGCTGAACGCTTGGGTCGACACATGGACGTCACCCATTGGAATCTATGTCACCGAAGACTTGCCATGCCGTTACTTGATCGAGGTCTGTCAATCTAGAGGACTGCAAGTGCCGCAGGACGTGGCGATTGTTGGTTCACACAATGATGAAGTGATCTGCAATTCGTCCTCCCCAAGTTTGACGAGCATTGATCACGGCTACTTTAAAGTTGGGTATCGAGCCGCCGCGATGCTTGGGCGCTTAATGAAGGGCCGTAAGTCGCCATCTTCGCCAGAGTTGGTCCCTCCGGCAGAACTGGTGTTCCGCCAGTCGACCGATTCCTTTGCCGTGGACGATCCGCTCGTGAGCCGGGCGCTGAATTTTATCGCGGCCCATAGTCACGAACCCATGGGGGTGATCGATGTCGCTAACAATGCCGCGACCACTCGCCGGACTCTCGAGCGAAGATTCAGGCAATCGCTAGATCGAAGTATCTCGGAAGAAATCACGCGGTTCCGTTTGGAGCGAGCCAAGAGGCGAATGGTCGAAAGTGATGCTGCCTTGGGTGAAGTGGCTGAGGCATCTGGCTTCACCAACGCTGATCATTTCTACAAAGTCTTTGCTCGTATTGAGGGGATGTCACCAACCGAATATCGACAAGCCCGGCAATAGGACGAATTCCGCGAACGCCAACTAACACACGCTAATTTCTTTTATTTGATAACAACGCTGATAAAAAGAAGAGGGATGTTAGGGCTGTTTCTGTCACCGGCCGCGGGGCGCCGTGTGAGATTCGTTCTGCCCGTCGTGGCGTTGATGTCTGGAGCCCTTGGGGCTCCTTACTTCGCGGTCTACTCCCATGAACTGGATTCAGGGTTGGTGCCCACCGTTGCACGGTGCACGTACGACGGGCAAACCTTGAACTACCTGAACCACGGAACAGAATTGTCACACCCCAAGGGGCGCGGTCTCTATGAACCCTCGCTGACGCAGTTCCAGAATCGATTGTTTCTAACACTTCGTGCCGATCACTCTGCGTATGTCGCAGCAAGCGATGATGGACTAACATTCCCTGACGGCATCACAGAATGGCGCTTTGATGACGGCAAGCCTCTCGGAAGCTACAATACCCAACAGTATTGGGTGGCGCACCCTCAAGACAAAGGACTCTTTCTCGCCTACACAAGACGAGGTGCGAACAACGATCATATCTTTCGCCATCGCGCTCCGCTGTTCATCGCCCAAGTCGATTCCGAGACTCTCCGAGTGATACGCGATACCGAACGCGTGCTCGAGAATCATGCGCCCCTCGGAAACTTTGGAGTGTGCCAGCTTTCCGAAAGCGAAACGCTAGTAGTGACTTCCGAATACCTTCTCCGCAACATGAAACGTGCCGGAGAACCCAACCGCGTTCTAATGGCAAAGATTCATTGGCGACGGTAGAAGTTTTCTTCAAACAACTGGCTTCAAGGAGCTGCGGTTTTCAACCGCCGGGCTAGCGTGGGTGCGTGTAAAGCTCTATTCCTTTGAGGGGCTCCGCCTTGCCGTATATCAGCGTGCAATTGTCGCGGAGCACCGTGGACAAGGAATGCCTCCACGTTACGATTACGATCCAATGAAGCCCCGTCAGAATCTTGCCACCGCGCTCTCTATTCTTGTCATGACCGCGACAGCATGGGCGGGACAATTTCTCATCGACTTTGCCACTTTATCGGATGCTGCCCCAGGCCCCTGGACAAGCTTCGAGGACCTGGTTCAGGACACTGCCGTCCCACTGGCGGATGTCAACGAGGTGGACAACGATGTCATGCTGACGCCACTCGACGATAGCTTCACTGCGAACAATCCGGCAGGCCCTAACGCTGCGGCCACTTATGACGGTGTGCTGGTCCCCGAGGAAGCGGGAAACGACTACTTGTATAAGACTGACGACGCCGCAGGAACCTCTGCCCGCATGAAGATAGAGAACTTGGACCCAGGCGACTACAATGTCACCGTGTTTGAGGGGCGCACCTCCGATGGCAATGGCCAGTTCGGCACCATCTGGGTAGGAGACGCGGAGGGAAACGGAGAACCGGCCGAAGAGAACACGGGGGACTTTGCCGGGCAGTCTAGCACAGTGGCAGTGACCATCGAAGCTGGCGACGCCCTGTGGTATCGCCATATGGAAGACAACATCGGGGGAATCAGTGGGATGATTGTGCAAGCGCAGAGCATTGGTCCGAGGATCCTAACCCGGACTCCAGTCGACAATGAAGGAAGCGTGGAGGTCGACAGGAACTTGGTGGCAACGTTCGATCGAGAAATCGCGGCGGGCACGGGTAACATCACCGTGAAGAATCTCACCGATGCCACAGAGATCGTCTTTCCCGTGGACGACGCTCAGATCACGATTGCCGAGGACGTGCTGACCATTGATCCGGCAGCCGACCTAAAGGAAGTCAAGGAGTACGCGATCCAGATTGATGCCACGGCGATCAAAGACCCCTCGGGAGTTCCCTTTTCAGGGATCTCCGATGACAGCTCGTGGAGTTTCACCACCAAGCCACCGATTGAGGATGCTCTAGCACTCATTCTAATCGATCTATCTGACCTCGCAGGATCGGCGGAGGGATGGGACTTGATTACTACAAACGTGGAAGACACTCCGGTCACCGACACGTTAGGCATCGACAATGACGTGACCGTGACAATCACTGGCCTCGGAGACCAGAACAACCCCGCCCCCCTGAAGGCCCAGCGCTGATCGATGGCGTCGCCGTGCAACTCGAATCCCTTGGCGACTATGTGTGGGGCGCCGATGGCCCCGGGAGCACGGCTCTCTTTGAGTTTCAGGGCCTGGACGCAGGCACTTACAATATCTCGGTGTTCGAAGGACGCACCTCCGATGGCAATGGCCAGTTCGGAAAGATCTGGGTCGGATCGCCCGGTGACGAGCCCGAGGAAGAGAACACGGGTGATTTCGCCGGAGGCAGTGCGACGTTGACCAGCCTGCAAATTGGCGACAGAGACAGTCTCTTCTACCGCCACCAAGAAGACGACATTGGCGGCACCAGCGGATTGATCATCAAACTCACCGCTCGTGATGATCCTATTCGCTTGGGCATTGCCAACCAAGTAGAGAGCTTGGAATTCGATTGGGATAGCGAAGCAGGAAGACTCTATTCCTTGCTAAGCAGCAGCGATTTGGCAGCCGATCCATCACTCTGGGAATCAGTGAATGTGCCAGGCTCCATGGCGGTCGGAGACACCTTTCAGATCGCAGCCAATCCCCCTACGAATGTTGCTACCATTGCGCGCCCGACCGATTCGACTCGTTTCTACAGGCTTAGCCTACTACCAGATCCGCCAATCTTTGGCGACGACTTTGAGAATGGCACGGGCGAGTGGGTAGCCGGAGCCGGACCAGGCGATTCCGGTTCGAGCACATGGGAATTAGGAGCGCCAGAGTCGGGGCCAGGCAATGCAAACAGTGGCGAAGCAGCGTGGGGCACAAATTTGGCCGGAGAGTATGGGAATGGCAGTCGCACCTTTCTTCGCAGTCCTCAGATCGACCTAACTGATGTCGAACGAGCAAGCCTGGAGTTCTATTACTTCCTGGACGCCGACGATGGCGAGGGTGGCCAGGTTAGTATCCTAGATGCCAATGGTGATCCTTTGCGTGCGCAGCTTCTCATCTTTCCTGGTGAAAGTTCGACTAACGAATGGCGTCGCTTACGCATCCCCCTCCCCGCCGAGGCACTCGGACAAACGGTGGTGATCGAGTTCGAATTCCTTAGTGATGACAATGATGCGAACGGCGATGGTTGGTACATTGACGATGTGGTCGTGGAGTAAAGGAATTGCAATCGCTTTTCGTAGCGCTGGCTTGAGCCGGCGTATATTAAACGTGAGCCCTGCATGCGCCGGCTCAAGCCAGCGCTACATTAAACAATGTTATGGATAAACTAACCAAACGAGAGTTCCTCAAAATCCCGCCGGTGCTCGGCGCTGCAGCAGTAACTCCCATCTTGGCCGCTGACGAAAACGAAGCTCCCGCACAGGAGGCCGCCAATTCTCCCACAGACCTCATCGACGACAATTTCGAATCAGCTTCAGGACGGAGTTTTGGATCGCAAGTGATTCACCATGGCGAGCAAGACGGTTTCCAAGTCACGCCTATCAGCCAAGACAAGTGCGCGCCGGGCTACCAACGCCCCGGCAACCTCCGCAATCCGACCGTGAGGGCCTTGCTAAAGAAGGTGATGGAAATGGAAGGCGCCGAAGCAGCGATTGGCGGCCCCTGCGGCATGAGCATCATTTCCCAGACTTACATGGCCTTGCTCAAGCCCGGTGATCGCGTGGTGGCCCACCGCTGCAACTACGACTGGGTCATGACTCTCTTCCGCGATTACCTCCCATCGTGGAACATCGAGGTCGAGTTCGTCGACTTCACCAATCCAGGGAACCTAACCCAAGCTCTTAAAGCCAAGCCGGCCAAGTTTGTTCACTTTGAACCCTACGTGAACCCAACAATGGAGGTGTTAGACACGACTGCCCTGATCAAGATCGCGAAAGATGCTGGTGCCAAGACAATTGTGGACAACACCTGGCTCACTCCTTATCTCCTGCAACCACTCCGCCTGGATGCGGACCTGGTTATTAATAGTGTCACTAAATACATGGGTGGTCACGGCAATGCCATGGGCGGCGTGGTCGCCGGCAACAAGGACCTCGTCAACAAGATCGAGAAAGCGCAGAATTGGTTAGGCGGTTTAATGCGTCCCATGGATGCCTTTCTAGTCACTCAAGGTGTGAAGACGCTTCCTTTGCGCATGCGACAGCACAGTCATTCCGCGCAGATGGTTGCCGAGTTTCTCGAATCCCATCCCGCAGTGGACCGGGTCTGCTATGGCGGCCTGACTTCGTGGAACCCGAATGCAGAGAACGGCACCCCGAAGGGATTTGGGGGCATGGTCGGCATCGAATGGAAAGAAAGTGCCGTGCACGAGAAGGTGGGCAAGCACACCAGATTGATCATCAATGCCACCAGCCTGGGCGACCCGGTGACCCGGATCACCCCGCGCAAAGAGGAAAAGCCTCGAGGCATTCCGAAGCGTTTCTCGCGCCTGTCGATCGGCCTGGAAGAACCCGAAGACCTGATTGCCGACTTCGAGCAGGCGATTGACCGCTGCAGTTAGGACCGTAGCGCTGGCTTCAGCTGGCGTATGGAAGCAGCTTTCGGCGACGACAGTCGGTTGCGCTTCATTCTACGCAGATTTACACCTTTTCGGAAAACTCACCCATTGAGCGAACGCGCTTTTCGATGTGAAGTGTGGCCAATCATGAAGCGACGTTCCCTCTACATCTTACTTCTGCTCTCTGGAGTAGCGCTGGCCGAGGTCGGTGCCGATGCGCCTCTCGATTTTAACCGCGACGTTCGGCCCATCCTTTCGGACAAGTGCTTCTTCTGTCACGGCCCGGATTCGCATGAGCGCAAGGCAGACTTGCGGCTCGATACTGCGGAGGGCGCCTTGGAGGATTTGGGTGGGTATGCAGCGATTGCGCCTGGGAAGCCGGAAGACAGTGAGTTCATGCTTCGCATCAGGGATGAGGAAGATCCCATGCCGCCAGAGAAGTCGCACAAAGAACTGAACCAGGAGGAAATCGCGATACTGGAGCGCTGGATCGCGGAAGGCGCGGAGTATTCCGAGCCTTGGGCTTACGTGCGACCGAAGAAGCGTGAGGTTCCGAAGGTGAAAGATACAGCATGGTCAGAGAACTGGATCGATCGGTTCGTTTTGGCTCGGTTAGAGTCGGAAGGGTTGCAACCTGCGCCGGATGCCGATCCCGTGACACTGATTAGACGCTTGCATTTCGATCTCACTGGTCTGCCTCCGACACCGGAGGAAAGAGATGCGTTTGTTAGCAGAGAGCGGAATCTGGATGAGATTGTTAATGCGTTGTTAGAATCGCCGCACTTTGGAGAGCGGCTTGCGATGTACTGGTTAGACTTGGTACGTTATGCGGATACGGTCGGTTATCACGGAGATCAGGATCACAACATTTCGCCGTATCGCGATTGGGTGATAGCCGCGTTGAATACCAACTTGCCATTCGATCAGTTCACGCGTGAACAACTGGCAGGCGACCTTTTACCGAATTCGACCACGGCTCAAAAAGTGGCTTCTGGTTACAATAGCCTCTTGCAGACAACTCATGAAGGCGGGCTTCAGCTGAAAGAGTACGATGCAATCTATGCAGCGGACCGAGTGCGAAATGTTTCAGCGGTTTGGATGGGAGCGACGGTGGGCTGCGCGCAGTGTCACGATCACAAGTATGATCCCTACACGATTAAGGATCACTACGCGATGGCCGCGTTCTTTGCAGATATCGCTGACCGCGATTTCACGGGAAACACGCTCCCAGCACAGCGTCCGCCGGAGATTCGCATTTTCACTCCGGAACAAGAAGCCGAGTTGGCGCTTCTGGATCGTGAACTGAAAAAGAGACTGAAGCCTGACGCTCAGGCTCAGCTCAGCAAACTTGAAGGACGGCGACAAAAGCTCGCTAGCGACATCAAGAAGGCGCAGGACAAGAAGAAGGCCGAACTGAAGTCAAAGCTAAGCGAGGCGGACCAAGAGATCGCAGAAATCGCGCCGAAGCCGACCTTAAAAGCGTTTCGCAAATTGCGGAAGCAGCGAGCGGATCTGGAAAAGCTGGGTCGCCTAACAATGATCACCGTCGCGCAAGAGCCACGGAAGATGCGTGTGCTTCCACGCGGCAATTGGCAAGATGACAGCGGTGAAATCGTGCTGCCCGCAGTTCCTCGGTTTCTTGGCGAGCTGAAGCCGGGCAATGGAGAGCGCGCAACGCGCCTTGACCTTCCGAATTGGCTAACCGATGTCGAGAACGGTGCGGGTGGGCTTACAGCGCGGGTGTTTGCGAATCGGTTTTGGTATTTGTATTTTGGGACGGGCATTTCACGCTCGCTTTCGGATTTCGGTGGTCAGGGTGAGCCGCCAGCGAACTTGGAATTGCTTGATGAGCTTGCCGTTTCGTTCACTGATAGCGGTTGGGATTTGAAGGCACTGGTGCGATTGATCGTTACAAGTCGTGCCTATCGCCAATCCTCTACCGCGTCGCCTGAATTGTTCGAACGCGATCCGCACAACCAGCTCGTCGCGCGCCAATCACGCTTTCGCCTACCTGCGGAGCTGATCCGTGACAACGCACTCGCCATTTCTGGTCTTCTCGTCCGCGAATCCGGCGGAACGAGCGCCAAGCCCTATCAACCGACCGGCTATTACCGCCACCTGAATTTCCCCAAGCGCATATACAAGCCGCATGCGAACGACAATCAATGGCGGCGCGGTCTCTATGTGCACTGGCAACGGATGTTCTTGCACCCGATGCTCAAAGCGATGGATGCACCAAGCCGCGAAGAATGCACCGCTGAGCGCCCACGCTCGAACACACCTAACGCAGCGCTTGTCTTGCTCAACGACCCGACGTTTCTCGAAGCTGCGCGCGTTTTCGCGGTGCGGATTCTGTTGGAGGGCGGAGATTCGCTCGATTCGCGGCTCGACTTTGCTTACCACTTGGTCCTGTCCCGACCACCGGATGCGGAGGAACGCTCGGTGCTAATATCGTTACTGAAAACGACGCAGTCTGAATATGCCAAGAATTCGGCAGCGGCTGACGCCTTACTCAAGAACGGCCTCGCGCCGACCCCGCCTGAATTGGACAAGGTTGAACTCGCCAGTTGGGCTGCAGTAAGCCGTGCGCTGCTGAATTTAAACGAAACGGTGACCCGTAACTAACACCTAATGAATTCCCCAAATTTCACCCGTCGTACCTTCCTCGGCCAAGCTGGTCTCAGCCTTGGTTCCGCCGCGTTGACGAGCCTTGCTTCCGGCGCTTCGCCGACGGGCTTATCCCATTTAGCGGCCAAAGCAAAGCGGGTCATCTTTCTCTGCATGGCGGGCGGTCCATCTCACTTGGAGACGTTCGATTATAAGCCAAAGTTGGACGAGCTGAATGGGAAACCGATGCCGGAGTCCTTCACCAAAGGACAGCCCATTGCTCAACTTCAAGGTCAGGCGCTCAAGGTCCAAGGTCACCTCACCAAGTTTCCCCGTCACGGTAAGAGTGGACAACTGATCAGCGACTATCTCCCTCACACTGCCAAGATCGCTGATGATATTGCGATTGTGAGATCGATGGTGACGGAGCAGATCAACCACGACCCAGCTCACACCTTCATGAACACCGGCACTGCGATCAGTGGCCGACCATCGATGGGTTCGTGGGTCACTTACGGCCTGGGGTCAGAGACAGAGGAGCTGCCCGGCTTCGTCGTTCTCACCAGCGTGGGCGGGCGCAATCCACAGCCGATCGCCTCGCGCCAATGGTCAGCCGGAATGTTGCCGAGCCGGTTTCAGGGCGTCGAATTCAATTCATCTGGCGACCCTGTCCACTACGTGAGCAATCCGAAAGGCGTGTCCACGAAGCAGCAAGCGGCGTTGGTCGATGCGATTCGCAAGCTTGATCAAAAACGCAATGCTCACGTGGCCAATCCGGAAATCGCCACCCGAATCGCGGCCTATGAAATGGCGTTTCGCATGCAGGCGTCCGTCCCGGAACTGATGGATATTTCCGACGAACCTCAGCACGTTCTCGATGCCTATGGCGCGCAGCCTGGCGACGGATCCTACGCCTCGAATTGTCTCCTAGCACGTCGCTTGGCGGAGCGTGGGACGCGATTTATCCACCTCTACCACCGAGGCTGGGATCACCACGGCGACTTGCAGAAATACATGAATATTTGCTGTGGCCTAACGGATAAACCAACCGCTGCGCTTATCAATGATCTCAAAGCGCGCGGCATGTTGGAAGACACGCTCGTGATCTGGGGTGGAGAATTCGGCCGAACACCGATGTTCCAGGGCAAAGGGGGCGCGGGTCGCGATCACCACATCAAAGGCTTTTCTATGTGGATGGCCGGAGGCGGTGTACAAGGTGGAACCACCTACGGCGAGACGGATGAGTTGGGTTACCACGCGGTAAATAACGTGGTTCACGTGCGCGATCTTCACGCCACCATGCTGCACCTGTTAGGAATTGATTCGACCCGGTTCAGCTTCCCATTCCAGGGGCTAGATCTGCGACTGACGGGCGTTGAGCCCGCGAAAGTCATCAAGGGAGTTCTTGCCTGACTCTCCTCCGCTTTCCGACAAGAACATTACCAATAAACTATCGAAATAGCACAACGCATTTTAGCAGAAGAACACACCAAGCAGCTCATTCAAATATTAACAATCCTTGTTCGCTAATCGCTAAACAATTCAAAAGTAGTACGCTGACTACTTCCCCGCTGCCGCGTTGATAGTAGCTGGTGAAAGTTTGGCCTCCTGCATCCACAAACTAACATGCCCATTGGGCGGCACTTGCTTGCCTCGGAAATCAGGGTGAGGGCCATGATAGTTGGTGACGTTCCTGAAGTGCGTGTAGCGGAGGAAGTTGATGATTGCGATGGTCACCTTACCGCCGTTGAATTCGGGTAAGATGTCGTCGTAGAGGTAGGCGCCGCGAATTCCGGTGTAGCGGTAGAAGCCGCCTTTGACTTCTGTAAGGGGCTTGCCGTTGACATAGATGGCAAAGCCTTCACCAGAACGATCACAGCCTGCACCGCCGAGGATTAGGCGATAGGCATGCCCCTCTTTCACCGCTGGGATGTCAAAAGTCTGCCGCAAGAGCAAGACTTCCTTCTCCCAGAGCGTGGTTGGGATGTCGCTGCAACCACAGAGCTCGCCGTTGCAACGCGGACGGCGGCGGTCAAGCTTGTCGCCCATCCGGCCAAAGGGCGCCTGGGCCGTCTTCCAGCCAGCGTTGGCGGGATCGAAGTCGGTCGCGAACCAGTGATCCATTCCCTCTGGAAACGTGATTTCGCGGTAGCGATCACTCTTCTTCCACTCCTGATTCTCCGGTGGATCGAAACTGAAATAGGACCAGTTGGCGGTGCGCATGTCCGGGCCGAAGGGTTTCCACCCATAACCGGAAACCCCCGCCATGTCGTAGTAGCCTATCAGCGTGTCGAGATCGCTGCGGATGTCTGCTAGTGCCTTGGGTGGTTTTTCGCCGGTCACAATTGCCTTGAGATTGCTGCGGCTGTTGGGGACAAAAGCCGACTCCAGAAAGGCGGGAACCATCTCTTCCATGAGGATTGGTTTCAGCGCCTGACCCATCTCCCGGTAATATTTGGGAGCGTAGTGGGGACCACGCTTATTGAAATTGCCGGTGACGACATCTGAGAAGACCGTTTCGACATCCGGATGCTGTTTCGGCTGGGCCGCGACCGTCAGTGTCTTGGCCTTGCCCCCTTGCAGCTTCACCATAGCACGCCCGAGCGCATCACCTGTGAGCACGTACGTTTCTGCATTGTGGTTGTAATGGTAGCCTGTGTTGGTCGGTGATTCCCCGCGCGAACGCCAGAACGGACGCGTGTCCACACTCCCGACATTACCGGCAAATTCGGGATGCTGCTTCGGATCGCCAACGGCCGTCTGTGCCTCCCAGGTCATGAAGTGCCCGGGTTCCATCTCCATTCCGCTGAAGCCAACTGTGGCCACCACCGCGGGCATCTTCGGGCTATTGAACTCTTTCCGCACGTCCTGGATCAGATTGACGAGATGTTTCTCATACTCGGCTTTGGGAACATTCGTATCCTTGTGCCCTTGAAACCAGACGAAGCCGGCAATCTCGTAACCTTGGCCTTGGTAATTGGGAACGATGTGGTCGATGTTAGTGAGCGTCTTATGGACGCCCTTGACCATGGCGTCGTATTCAAAACCGCAGTATTCGTTGGCCTTTTCTTCCTCGGTCTTGCCACTGGAAGGTGGACGGAAGTCGAAATTCAACGACCGATTGCCCATGGAGGATTCGATCAACAGAACAGGTTCCTCATGATAGGTGCCCATGACATAGCCAAAGGGCACTTCGGGACCGATGAACTTGCCATTCGAAGTCGCGGTGAGCGGGCCGCCGCTACCGCCTTCTTCGTTGGAGATCCGCGTCTCCCAATAGGTCACGTCGTTGCGCACCGTCCACTTGCCTTCCTCATCGGCAAACCAGGTGTACTTTCCTTCCTGATTGAGCGTGGTGAGATCACCGTGGCCCTTGAGATCGATGTGTTTGAGCCAGAGCGCAGCAGATCCGCCTTTCATGTAGGTGATGGTGATAGGATACCGTTTCCCCTGCGCAAGAGAAACAGGCGTGACTATCGCGTCTTTACCAGGATCCTTATGGTAAACCTCGTGACCCTCTAGCGAAACGACAGCGTAAGTGCTGTCTTTGAAACCGGCGTGAATCTCGTGCGTTCCACTCATCGGAACATCGATGAAGGCCCTTGCCACCACCGTGTGAGGACCGTCGATGGCTGGCAGCTGAGCGTCCACCGTGCCGAGGGCAATGTTCGTTTCCTTGACTGGCTTCATCGTGCGGTAGTCCGTCCCCGCTTTGTAGGCTCCTGAGTAAATCGCGACCGTGGCTCCCTTCGGCGCATCCTCGCTGGCCGTTTGATAGACACCATGCTTCAGGAGCGCGGAAGGCCCGACCGGCATGCGGCCTATCTTGATGTTAGGATCCGCAGAGAGGTAGATACTCGGATAGACAGGTCGAGATCCCTGGAGGTAACCGAAGCCCACCATGTTAGATTGCCCAGCGAGGATGTAGACTTTGACCTTACCATTGGACGGCGGGGTGGTGTCAGGTTGTGGCAAGGTCGCAGGCACCTCAGCGGTCATAGCCGGGATGCCAACCAGTAGGAAGCAGAGTAGGCCGCTCGCAAGGATAGGGAATCGTTTGATCATCGTTGTCTTTTATCAGAGACTTTTGCTCATTGGCATTGAGAAACCAGCCCATAGTTCTCACGCTTTGTAAATCGATGGGTGCAACAATAGTATGGAATGGTCGCGGGTTGGGTGAGCACGTGAGACTTGCTGATCAATGAATTCCCTGGACTGTTGCGGCCTTTCCATAGAACGAGTCGGAGCCAGTGGCCGTAGGTAAGATCACGGTAGCAGTGAAATAGGCTTCTTTTTTAGACAGCCTTTTCTCAGTTTTATTGTAAGGGATCTGCTACGCGCGTGGGCCGAGTAGTTTTGATTTGCTGATCCCTTCAGACTTGACCGCTTCGATCCATTCCTGGCTTCCTTGATCCCTGTTGAAGGCTTCAGGCCGCCGTCCACTGGAATGGGTAAACCTTGTTTTAGCCAAACAGTTCCTTGCGCGCCTTGCCCTTATTGGCCAATTTGAAGGGACGACCACTGGCTGAGTTCTCCTCAAATTCGGGATCGATGCCAAGACGCCAGGCGATGGTGGCGTTGAAATCCGTGACATCCAGAACATCCTGATCCGCATGCTTCCCGTCTTTGCTGGTCGATCCGTAGATTTGACCGGCCTTCACCCCGGCGCCGGCCATCAAGCACGTGAAGCCATCAGGGTGGTGATCCCGACCTCTGTTCGGATTCACCTCGGGCTTCCTGCCGAACTCAGTCGACACCACCATTAACGTTGATTCCAACAAGCCTTTCTGACTGAGGTGCGTGAGCAAAGAGGACAAACCGCTATCAAGCTTGTTGGCATTGGCGGGCATCTTTTCATAGATGCCATCGTGGTAGTCCCAGCCACCGAGGTTCACTTTGACGAAACGCACGCCGCGCTCTACCAAGCGTCCCGCGAGTAGGCAGCTTCGACTAAAGTCACTCTTATCGTATAAATTGACGATGTTAGGATTCTCGGTATTGAGCTCGAAGGCATCGATGTCGTTCGAGTTCATAAACTTCAGCGAACCCGCGTAGGTATCGACGTAAGATCGCGTGTCCTTGGAGCCAAAGTCCTTTGCGAAATCCTTGTTTAAGGAATCAAGGATATTGAGGCGGTTCTTGAACGCCTTTTCTCCGACGGATTCGCTTCGCTTTACGAAATCGATTCCTTTGTCAGGATTTTTGACGGGCAGAGCTGCCCATTGCCCAGGGAAGAAGCCGGCGCTGCCAGCGCGCCCGCTACCGATGCTCACGAAATTCGGAAGGCTGTCCCGTTCAGTTGTTAGACACTTATTCACCCAGGCGCCCAATTCCGGATGCGTGACTGTGGAACGCGGATTGTAGCTGGTCAGCATCTTGTAGATGCCTGCAGGGTGAGCGCCTTGATTGGTCTTCATGGCGTTCAACACCAGAAGCTGGTCCATCTGCTTGGCTAGCTTTGGGTAATAGTTGCTGACCCGAACACCATCGACATTGCTCTTTATGATGGTCGACTTCCCCAGGACAGGTTTATCGACTTCCACATTGAAACTGTCGTACTGGCTCAATCCTCCATTCAGAAAGATATTGATGACAGACTTCGCTTTGGTCGTCTGCGCCGCGGCACCTGTGGCATTCAAAAACGGCAATGACATTCCGGCCATGCCCGCTCGGTAGATAAAATCCTTTCGATTCATTTCCTTATTTCACAAATTTGAATTCGTTGGAGTTGAGCAATGCCCACATGAGATCCTCCGGAGTATTCTCGAACAACGGTTCCTCGGAGTCTTTGAGCAGGCGTCCCAAGATCGCTTTCCAGATGAGCTCCATCTTCTCCCGGTGATTCGTGGCACTGCTGAGTTTGTGATAGATCAAGGCATCGTCTGGAATACCAAGACCGTTCATTAGAAACAGAATCTGCGGAATGTCCGGCTCCTGATTCGCTTCATCGATCAATTCACGATTGGATTTCCCCAGGAGCATGGCCATCCAATGCCTCTTGTAGTTCCGCCCAAACGTTGAAACCCGCCATAACTCTTTTGGCCCCATATCACCATTTCGCTTCATGGCTTCTCGTTCTTCCCGGTTCTGAAAGCGCCCCCGGCCCGGTCCTTTGATGGAGTAATCGACGAAATCCTTTACCGTGAAATCCCGTGATTTGTCATAGAAGTGCGTGAACCCGTCCCAGCGGAATTCAGTCGCTACGTATTTGTCCGGCGTCTCCGTTTTTAAACTCAGGAACGAATCGACTATCACTTCCGCCTCAAGACGTCTGACAGCGGGTCCGTCCAGGACATACGGCGGAGGCGTGTCGCTTAGTACTAGGGCCTTGCTCTGATAGGTCCGGCTATTGAAGACGGCGCTCAGGAATACTTTCGTATCGTATTTCGAAGCCTTCATGATCGAGATCAGCTTCTTCGTGAGTGCGGGATGGTTCCCCATCGCTTCCAGTGTCAATCCACCCAGTTGACCGATCAATTCGGTTCCCATGATCTTACGCCAAAGGCGATTCACCGTGGCTTTCGTGAACATGGGATTCTCCGCAGAAGTCATCCAGTTAGCCATGGAGCGGCGCGCGTTGATTCCCGGTCCGAATTGATTCTTCGGAAGAGACTCCAACTTCTCCTTGGACATTTGATAGTTCATCGTGGGCATCTTGCCAAAGAGGACGTCCGCTGTCATGACGTCATGTGGCTTGCCATCCTTGTATTGGTAGTCGTGCGGCAGGCGCATGTAGCCGGTGCCGTTGCCATAGATGGAGGCATGTTTCACCCGAATGGATTCTCTGTAGACAATCCACTCATCGAAATCCTTCTGCTTCAAGATTCGACGATCTTTGGCATACGTCGCTTTCTCTTTCTTGGGCAATGGGTCGACACGCAGGTGAGTCTTGGAAGTGAACGCCGCCAGCTTATAAAAATCTTGCTGTGTCCAATCCTCATACGGGTGGTCGTGACATTGGGCGCATTCAATGCTCATGCCCATGAAGGTTTTCACTGAATTGGCCAAATGATCTAAGGGCATGGGTTCGCGAGCGTAGAATCCAGTGGCCCCATTGCCCGGCTTGTAGAGTTCGCCGCTTGCGTTGATCAATTCATGCGCCATCTCGTTGTAGGGCTTGTTGCGTCTAACGGCGTCTTTGATCCATTCCGAGTAATTTCCCGAGTGATGCAACTTGTCTCCGACATCTTTTACTCGCAGGAGATCCGCCCAGTAATTGTACCAGTGACTATTGTAGCCGTTTGAGTTGAGAAGTTTGTCGATGAGCTGCGCACGTTTGTCAGGCTGATCATCGGTAATGAAACGATCCAGCTCATCAATCGTTGGGATACGGCCGATGGCATCCACGTAGATCCGGCGGCAGAAGGTGTAATCGTCAATCTCCGGCCGTTGCTCCTGATTGAGCCGCTTCAATTCGTCCGCCACCAGCTGATCGATCTCTTGCGTAAAAGTCGAAACATCCACCGGCATCGATGCGGTCTTCCTTCCAACATCCACCGCAGGCGGCTCCGCGGCCGGCGTCCGCGACGCTGAGACGCACAGACCGACTACCATCCATGTCATCAAGAATCTCATATTCATGAAACACTGCTGCTCGTTGTGTGATTCAACTTTTTCATCGCCGGCTGAAGCCAGTGCTACTATTTGGTTCGTGGCATTACATAGGTGACGCCGGGAGGTTCGTGGTGAGTGGGAAGTTTTTGGCGCATGGCCTTCTTAACCTCGGCGTATTCTGGCTACCATTCCCTGCGATCTTTCTCGTGATTATAGAGTTCTTCGGTGCCGTTGGCGTAAGTGAGGTAGCGGTAGCGTTCGGATCGAAGGCTGTAGTTATTGTAGCCAAAAACCGTCAGGGAGGTTTTATCCCATGGGGCTTTAGGATTTTTCATCAGGACGGTGAGGTCCTTTCCTTTCAGCTGCCGTTCCGGGGGCTTGCAGCCAGTGAGGGCGGCTTGC
>JAACDM010000296.1 GCA_009936795.1 Verrucomicrobiaceae bacterium
AGCGCGGCCTCCAAAGACGTCCTTGGAATCACCCGTCACAACCAAATCACTCGGAGCCGTCGGTCTAACTCCGACAGACTCCTAGCCCGGCCATTGCAACTGGTCAGTCTCATCTCATTCTCGTGGGGGGTGCCAGTAGAGCCTTCGTCGATGGATAACGTGCCTTGCGCCCCGATACGAATGGGCAAGGCCACGAGCATCCTCGCTTCCCGAGAGCATTGCACGCCTATCACACGATCACAGATACTTGGGCTGAGATAGGAACCGTTCCCGAAGGTAGTTGGGCTCCGGTAACCACAAGCACACTTCAATGGCATGGACGCACGATCATTCCCACCGGCGAGATCAAGCCCGGGGTGCGATCACCTCAGATCCTTGCCAGCAAGATCGCCTCGGCCAAGCGCAACTTTGGTCTGATCAACTGGATCGTCATTGCCACTTACCTCGGCGGCATGGTTCTCATTGGCTATTGGTTCTCCAAACGTAACAAGAGCACCGACGACTACTTCCGTGGCGGCCAACGCATCCCCTCTTGGGTCGCCGGTCTTAGCATCTTCGCCACGATGCTAAGCGCCATTACGTTCATGGCTATTCCGGCGCGGGCCTACGCGACGGACATCACTTGGTAGATCGGTCAGGTTCCGATTCTGCTGGTCGTTCCCATTGTCATTGTCTTCTACCTGCCTCACTTCCGGCGGCTAGACATCACCAGTGCCTACGAGTTCTTGGAACAGCGCTTCAATCTCGCCACCCGATTCTTTGCGAGTCTTTCCTTCATCCTCTTTCACATAGGGCGCGTTGCCATTGTCCTCTACTTGCCTGCCATCGCGCTGGCTCAGGTGAGTTCGATCGATGTGATCACCTGCATTGTCATCATTGGCATCCTTTGCGTCGTCTACACCGTTATGGGTGGCATCGAAGCGGTGGTATGGACCGACGCCATCCAGGCTATCGTTCTCATTGGCGGTGCGATTCTTTGCCTCGCCCTTGTCTTTCTCAAGGTCAACGGTGGAATAGGGGCCGTTTGGCAAACGTCCGTCGCCGACGCCAAACTGTTCAGCAACCTGACCGGCGATTTTGATATCAAAGACGGTACCACGTCCTTCATCATCCTCTTCGTTGCCTTCTTCTTCAACGCGCTCGTTCCCTACACGAGCGGTCAAGATGTCGTGCAGCGCTATGTCACGACGCCCACTGAGAAAGATGCGGCGCGTTCTCTCAAAACCACCATGTGGATGTCTATCTTCGGCTCGCTGATCTTCTTTGGTCTGGGAATCGCCCTTTATGCGTTCTACAAGGCGACTCCGGTCGCGTTGGACCCGGCGATGTTGAAGACCGATGCCATCCTGCCGTTCTTCATTCTGCAGCAACTTCCTGTTGGCATCGCAGGCTTGATCATTGGGGCGATCTTCGCAGCGGCACAGTCCACCGTCTCTAGCAGTCTGAACAGTGTGGCCTCAGCCTATGTCACGGATTTCCACGCTCGCGTCTTTCGACCTGGCAATCTCGACCACAAAAACCTCGTCGTTGCACGGATTGTTGTCGTGTTGTTAGGAATGGTTGGGATCACGGTCGCCTGCATCATGGCAAAGTCAGAGATCGAGTCTGCTTGCAAGGCCTTCAATTCGCTCATTGGCCTTACAGCCGGGTCGCTTGGCGGCCTGTTTGCCCTCGGCATCTTTAACAAACGTGCCAATGGTTCCGGCGCATTTCTAGGGGCCTTGATTGGGTTTGGTATAGTGGTTTGCCTTCATCTTTCAGAAGCTCCAGTAACTGGATTTCTGTATGCTTGTATCGGTTTCTTTGTCTGTTTGATCTTAGGATCTATCCTTAGCCTGCTATTTAAGAATGAAACGCCTCACCATCCTTAGTGTTTTCGCCCTTCTAAAAACCTTCCTTGTTGTGGCCTTGGCCGATGGCGTGGTTGTCTACGAACAACGTGATATTCCATCAGGTGTGCCACTTGAGGGGCATGCGGCAGATGCCAAGAAATATGGCTACCGGTTCCCTTCGCTTTGCGTTACTGACAAAGGCACGATTCTCGCATTCTGTGAACGGCGATTGGGTCTGCATGATCACGCGCAGAATGACATTGTCCTCAAGCGCAGCACCGACGGAGGTAAGACCTGGGGTCCGGAAATCATTGCAGTTGAGGATGGCATGCATTCGATCAATGATCCACTCACCGTTCAGTTAGAGTCGGGTCGTATTCTGCTCATGCATGCGCGATTCCCGTATGGCCGCCATGCACGCGACGCTGGCTGGATCAAGCGTGCCGATCTAGGCTACGACGATCCCAAAGTGAATGTGTTAACATTTCTCTCCCATAGCGACGACGATGGGAAAACCTGGTCCAAGCCACGCGACATTTCGAGACAGGTGAAGCCGCCAACTTGGGTCAATGCGAACACGCCAGGGCAGATGATCCAACTCACGAAAGGTCCTCACGAAGGTCGGGTCATCGCTTCTCTCTGGGGAACGATTCCAGGCGAAGGCAAAGATCGCACTTGGGAGATTCTCGTTGCTCATTCAGACGATGGAGGTGAAACCTGGGAGCGCACCGAGTCACTCAAGGATATCAGCGGCAAAGGCTATCCTAACGAATGCCAAGTCGCAGAAGCAGCCAATGGCGACATCGTTCTTATCTCGCGCAATCAAGGTGGAGAGACCTTTCGCAAAAAGACAATCAGCAAAGATGGCGGCAAGACCTGGGCTGCGATCGACATTGATAAGACGCTGCCTTCGGTTGCCTGCATGGGTTCTGTCAACAAAGGGCCTGCTAAAGCCGATGGTTCCTGGGATCTCTGCGCCTCCTTTCCTTCTGACAAAGGCCGCAAAGATGGGCAGATCGCCGTTTCCAAGGATCATGGCATGAGTTGGCAGATCCGCAAGGTGATCGAGGGCCCCTTTGCCTACTCCGCCTTGCAGATGTCTTCCGATGGCAAGACGCTGCTCTGCCTTTACGAGGGCCACGGCTACAAGGACATCACCTTGCTTTCGATACTGATTGAAACGCTATGAGCGCGACGTTTGCAGCTCTTTGCATCACCTTGTCGGTCTCACTCACGCTGAGCCTGACATCGCACGCCAAGCCAAACATCATCTTCCTCTGCGTGGATGACTGGAACGATTGGGTTGGCTGTCTAGGAGATGGGAGCGTGCACACACCGAACATGGATCGCCTCGCCGCCATGGGCATCTTTCACCAATGCGCATTGCGCTGCGCCGCTTTGCAAGCCCTCCCGGGCCGCTGTGATGAGGGGTCTTAGGCCTTCGACCACGGGTGTTTACGAGAACGGATCCCCCTTGCAATTGGCGCTGCCAGAAGGCCATCTAACTTTACCGCAATACTTCCGCAAGCAAGGCTACGTCAGTCACGGTTCAGGAAAGATCTATCACGACCAGATCGGCTTCAATTTCCCGCAGGATTGGGATCACTATTTCTTGTGGAATGAGACCTATCGCACCTGGGCCTGGGTGTGTGGTTACTCTCGTCGGCCGGATCCACAACCCGATCCTCGCCCATTCGCTAAAATCACGAGTAAGACGAAACGAAACTTCGATTTCGGTCCTGTCGCTTGTGAGGACAGTGAGATGCCTGACTTCAAGAGCGCGGGCTACGCGGTGCAGTTTCTCAAACAAGAACACGATCGCCCATTCTTTCTCGCTGTGGGGCAATTCAAACCCCACTTGCCGTGGTTCGCGCCACAGGAGTATTTCGATCTCTATCCTATCGAGGAGATCGAGCTGCCGCCTGTTTTAGAGAACGACATCGATGACTTGCCGCCCATTGCCAAGAAGCGTGCGGTAGATCGAGCTTCAAAGCATGATCACGTACAAGCGTTCGGAGAATGGAAGAAGGCTATTCAAGGCTACCAAGCCTGCATTTCCTTTGCGAACGTTCAGATTGGCCGCGTGCTTGACGTGCTTGACGTGCTTGACGTGCTTGACGTGCTTGACGTGCTTGACGTGCTTGACGTGCTTGACGTGCTTGACGTGC
>JAACDM010000297.1 GCA_009936795.1 Verrucomicrobiaceae bacterium
AAGCGACGCTTCTGCTCATCCTTCGAGACATTGAGGAAGAACTTCATGACAATGGTGCCGTTATCGGTTAGATAGCGTTCATAGTCCCGAATCGCTCGATACCGATTCTTCCAAAGCTGCTCCATGTCCTCTGTGCAACCGGCAGGCAATTTTTGATACTTGGTCACAATCTCAGGATGCACCTTACAAACGAGAACTTCTTCATAATAGGAACGATTGAAGATGCCTACCGTCCCGCGAGGTGGCAGTGCTAGATTCGTCCTCCAGAGGTAATCGTGCTCTAACTCAAGATCGCTCGGCCTCTTAAAAGCACTAACCTCCACGCCGTGCGCGTTCACACCGCTCATGACATGCCGAATCGTCCCGTCTTTGCCCGCTGCGTCCATCGCCTGAAAAACCAGTAGTAAGCTATGCTTGTCATGAGCATACATCATGTTCTGGAGGTCATCGATCTCTTCCCGATAATCCTCCAGTTCTTTCTCATAGTCCTTCTTGTCCTCGTAGAGATCCTTCGCAAGCGCATTCGCGTGATCCTTCAACTCGAAGCCCTTGCCCTTAGTGATTTGATAGTCTTCGATCTTAATCTCAGTTTTCATAGAACGCGAACAGGTTGACAGCAGGAGGCTTCTTGAAGCATGACTGCTACGTCCATAAAGAATGCTCGCCCCCACGGCAACCTGAAATCATGAAAGCCTCTCTTCTCTTCTTCGCCGCCATGCTAGGCAGCCTAGCCGCCGATACTCCGAACATCGTCTTCGTGCTAGCAGACGACCTTGGTTATGGCGATCTCGGCTGCTTTGGGCAGACCAAGATCCAAACACCACATCTGGATCAAATGGCAAACGAGGGGCTCAAGCTAACGAATTTCTATGCAGGGTCGACGGTATGCGCCCCATCTCGCTGTGTCCTCATGACGGGTAAGCACACGGGCCGTGCACGAGTGCGCGGAAACGGCTGGGGACCACTAGAAGACGGAGACGTGACGGTCGCTGAAGTCCTCAAACAAGCGGGCTACCGCACCGCCCTATGCGGAAAGTGGGGCATTGGCGAGGAAGGCACGACCGGCGTACCGAACAAACAGGGATTCGACTTCTTTTATGGCTATCTCAACCAGCGGCACGCACACAACTACTACCCGAGCTTTCTGCTGAGGAATGACCAACGCGAATCTCTGCCGAATGTTTCTGAGACAGAGGACAACGTCGGTGGCGGTTGGGCTAGAGAAGCGATGGCCTACTCCCATGATCTCATCATCGAAGAAAGCCTTAATTGGTTAGAGAAAGAGTCTACCAGGCCATTCTTTCTCTACCTCGCTCTAACTATTCCACACGCGAACAACGAACGGGGACGCGGCTTGGGAGATGGTCAGGAAGTGCCCGAATACGGAATCTATGAAGACAAAGATTGGTCGCGGCCTAACAAAGGGCAAGCAGCAATGGTCACGCGCATGGATCGCGACATGGGTCGCCTCTTCGCCAAACTGAAAGATCTCGGCATTGATGAGAAAACCTTGGTCATCTTCAGTTCAGACAATGGACATCATCGCGAAGGTGGCAACGATCCGGAGTTCTTCGATGCCAATGGCCCACTACGCGGAATGAAACGCGATCTCTATGAAGGCGGCATCCGCGTACCCACAATTGCTCGTTGGCCCAACAAGATCGCAGCAGGAAAGACCTCGACCTTACCTGCCTATTTCGGAGATTTCATGGCCACTGTTTGTGAACTCACTGAACAAAAACTACCCGACGAGACGCAATCTGTCAGCTTTCTGCCAACACTGTTGGGTAAACTCGATACCCAGCAGTCGCACGACTACCTCTATTGGGAGTTTCACGAGCGTGAGGGCAAGCAAGCCTTACGTTTCGGAAAGTGGAAGGCGATTAGACAGCCTTTCGGGAACGGGCACATCGAGCTGTATGATCTATCGACGGACATCGGCGAACGCAAAAACTGCGCCTTGCAACGGAATGACTTGGTCCAGCGAGCCGCTCAACTCATGAAAGAGGCGCACATGCCGGACCCGCGACTGAAGAATCGCAAAAAGCGTAAACCAAAGAAGACAGCGTCCTAAGCTCGCACTACCCTAACTCTAGTCTCACTGGACAGTGATCCGAGCCTAGCACCTCATCCAAGATCGTCGATGATTTCACCTGCGACATCAGATCCTCCGAAGTGAGCCAGTAGTCGATTCGCCATCCAATGTTCCGAGCACGAGCACCTGAGCGATAGCTCCACCAACTATACTGGTGAGGTTCTTGGTTGAACTGCCGAAACGTGTCGACGAATCCACTATCAAGAAGCGTATCGAAACTAGCACGTTCCTCATCGCTAAATCCCGGATTCTTCCGATTCGTCTTGGGATTCGCAAGATCGATTTCTTTATGGGCCACATTTAGGTCACCACAGCCCAAGACAGGTTTCGTCTTCTCCAAGTGCTTGAGGTAAGCACAGAAGTCACGGTCCCATTGCAGCCGATATTCCAAACGCTTAAGGGCCGCTTGGGCGTTCGGGGTATAGACGGTGACCAAGTGATAGTCAGGGAATTCCATCGTAACCACTCGTCCTTCTTGATCATGCTCATCGATGCCGATACCTAGACTCGTCGCTAAGGGCTTCACCCGTGTGAAGATGGCCGTCCCTGAATACCCTTTCTTCACCGCGGGATTCCAGAAGCTCTCGTAGCCCTCAGCCCAGCTCTGATCCTCCACCTGCTCCGAAAGAGCCTTGACCTCTTGTAAACAAACGATGTCGGCATCGCTCTCTCGAAAGAAATCGGCAAAGCCCTTCTTTAGGACAGCCCGGAGGCCATTGACATTCCACGAAACGAGGGAGGAAGGGTGGGATTTGCGTGACATGTTTAAGACCTAGAAATGGGACCCTCTAGAGTGGGGAATCCCAGAGAAACTGCGAGAAATTTTCCGAGAAAATTGCTTGCATGGGCCTCGAATCTTGTCATGACAATGACCACACACGAGAGTATTTGAAGAAGCACTACGATGCTAGCCATTGCTGTTTTAAAACCCAACCCCTTCTTCCTTTGCACACGAGTAGTGGGGGAAGTTTCCTCTAATACATGATCACCGTCGAAAACCTATCGAAACATTTCGGGCCCAAAGTGGCCGTTAAGAACCTCAGCTTCGAGCTGAAAAAAGGCGAAGTCCTTGGATTTCTAGGGCCAAATGGAGCTGGAAAGTCCACCACCATGCGCATGATCACGGGATACCTTCCGCCGACTGCGGGAAAAATTACCGTGGGCAAAGCCGACGTCGTGGACTCTCCCGTGGAGGCCAAAGCTAAAATAGGTTACTTGCCGGAGAATGCCCCCCTTTACTCAGAGCTAACTGTTCAGGGATTCCTCAATTTCATTGGCGAACTGCGCGGGCTCAGCGGCGCCGATCGCGATAAAGCCGTGAGCCGCTCCATGGATCTCTGCCACCTCCAAGGCGTCCGCCACCAAAGCGTCGACACGCTCTCTAAAGGTTTCCGTCACCGCACGTGCTTCGCGCAAGCGCTGATTAGTGACCCTGAAGTGCTCGTAATGGACGAGCCGACCGACGGTCTGGACCCGAATCAGAAGCACGAAGTGCGCGCCCTCATCCGACGTATGGGCGAAGAGAAGGCCATTATCTTTTCCACCCACATTTTGGAAGAGGTTGAGGCCGCTTGTTCCCGCGCCATAATCATCAGTGGAGGCGAAGTCGTGGCAAACGGCACGCCAGATCAGCTCAAGAAGAAGGCAAAAGGTGCCGGTCAAATTCGCTTTCAGGTTGCAGGCATCCCCGCCAGCGCAACGAAGTCAGATCTTGAAGGCCTTGCCAGCGTTTCCTCAGTCGACGTGAATTTGGAAGAGGAGAACATGCTTCGAGGCGTGGTCGTTCCCAAAGAAGGGCAATCTGCTCGTGCTTCTGAGGACATTTTCAAATACGTGTCATCTAAGAATGGTTTGCTACAAGAGCTCGCTGTCCTGGAAGGCCGTCTCGATGACGTCTTCCGCGAGATCACCGAGACATCTGTATAATCAGGAAACGCCCTTACTTTTCAAACATTAGCTAAGCTATTAGAATCTCATGAATAGTACTGCCCGCCATATTTGGACAATTACTAAGAAAGAACTCCGAAGCTACTTCAGCACCCCACTAGCATGGGTGCTCATCGTAGTTTTCCTCCTTCTCTCCCAAGGCTTCGCCTTCATGTTCGGAGGCCTGCTCGAGTATCAGAATGCCTCTCTTGCCGCCTTCTTTCTCTACATCCCCTGGATCTTCATGGTCTTCGCACCTGCTGTCGGAATGCGACTATGGTCAGAGGAACACCGTCTTGGCACCATGGAGCTTCTCATGACCATGCCCATTTCGCCGTGGCATGCCATTGTCGGGAAGTTTCTCGCGGCGTCCGTCATCATTTTCATCAGCTTACTCCTGACCTTTCCGGCGTGGATCACAATCAATTGGTTAGGCGACCCTGACAACGGCATTGTCTTCGCTGGATACATTGCCGCGTTCTTGGTTGGCATCACCTTTCTTGCCGTAACCGGCGTCATTTCCGCACTCACCCGCAGCATGGTTGTAAGCTTTATTGTCGCGCTCTTCATCTGCATGGGCATGATCATGTCAGGCTGGCCGAACATCGTCAGCGAACTCGACAACTGGATCGGTGGCCTTGGCCAGAAGGTCTCTCAGTTGAGCGTTCTTACTCACTACAACGAGCTGACGAAGGGCATCGTCGTCAGTACAGACATCATCTTCTTTCTCAGCGTGATCGGCTTCTGTCTCTACCTCACCGCTGTCATCCTCAAAACAAAACGTGCTTAGTTTTCCGAAACCCTAATTCTGCTAACACATGGACCAGAACAATTCAGGCAAATTACTATCGTGGGCAGGCGTTCTCGTCATCCTGTTCATTGTCATTCTCGTGAACTTCATCCTCGGCTTGGGGATCTTTCGCACACGGTTAGACTTCACAGAGGACAAACTCTACACCCTTTCCGAGGGAACAGAGAATATTCTCACGGATCTCGATACCAAAGTCAGCATCCGCTACTACCGCACCGAGGACAACGACGCCATCCCAGAGCAAGTGCAGATTTACGTGCAACGCGTTGAGGATGTTCTCAATGAGTATCGCAAGCGAAGCAA
>JAACDM010000298.1 GCA_009936795.1 Verrucomicrobiaceae bacterium
ACCTCCACTACACCAAGTTTCTAAGCAAGCTCGCCAGATTTGAGCGCCAGACGCTGCCTCTCTTTCAGCGCTACACAGAGATCAAACACACGCCGACGGTGGACACACGTGAGTTATTGCGATTGGACGAGTTCAAGCCACGGATCATGAGTTCCTTTGTACGGAACCGGTTGCTGGACGAAGTTTACTTGCCGATGATTGGCGATAACTTGGCCAAGCAGATTGGTGTGGCAGGGGCCGACACGCGCACCGACCGGATGGGCTTGCTTTTACTTATCTCGCCGCCGGGTTACGGTAAAACGACCTTGATGGAATACATGGCGGATCGGTTAGGATTGACCTTTGTGAAGGTCAATGGGCCGGCTCTTGGTCACCAAGTGCGCTCGCTCGATCCGGTAGAAGCGCCTAACGCAAGTGCCCGAGAAGAGGTCAAGAAGCTCAATCTCTCTCTTGAGATGGGAGACAATGTCATGATCTACCTCGATGACATTCAGCACTGTGATCCCGAGTTCTTGCAGAAGTTCATCTCACTTTGCGACGGCCAGCGACGCATTGAGGGCGTCTACGATGGCGTGGCCCGGACCTACGATTTGCGTGGCCGCAAGGTCGCTGTCGTGATGGCGGTCAATCCTTACACGGAAAGCGGAGGCAAGTTTCAGATTCCTGACATGCTGGCCAACCGGGCCGATACCTACAACCTCGGTGATATCGTCGGTACCCATCAGCAGGCGTTTGAGGATTCCTATTTGGAGAACTGTCTGACGAGTAACGCCATTCTCGCACCCCTGGGATCGCGCAGCCAGAAAGACGTGCATGCGATCATTCAAATCGCTCGCAATGGCACGGCTGATGGCGTCGATTTCGAAGGCAACTACACGCCGGAGGAGGTCAGTGAGATGGTCGATGTCATGACCAAGCTCATGCGCGTGCGTGACACCGTCCTGCGGGTAAACTTGGAATACATTCGCTCCGCTGCGCAGTCGGACGAGTACCGCACCGAGCCGCCATTTAAGCTTCAGGGTTCTTACAGAAACATGAATCGCATGGCGGAAAAGATCCTGCCCATCATGACGGAGGAAGAAGTGATCAACGTTATCAAGGATCACTACGAGAATGAATCTCAAACGCTGACGACCGGTGCCGAAGCCAACCTGTTGAAGTTCCAAGACCTTGAAGGATTCCTAACAGAAGAAGACTCCGTGCGCTGGGAAGAGATCAAGAAGACCTTCGCGCGCAACCTCCTCACGGGAGGTGCGCGCGACAACGATCCTGTTTCACGCGTGGTTGGCCAACTGGCCGCCTTCAATGCCAGTACGGATCGCATCCAGGAGGTTCTTGCAGCTTCCTTGGCTCATCAGCAGCAGCCCGCGACTCTAGCAGATGCGACAATAGCGAAGTTAGAAGACATCATTAACAAGCTCCGTGCCGTGCCCGTGGATGTGGATATCCATGTCCAACCGGTGCAAGAATCTAGCCCATCCGAGATGCCCGTAGCGATCGATGCCGACACGGAGCAGGGGGATGAAGCAAGACTACCCCCGAACGCGCCCGACTGAACTCAGATGGGGTTTGTGTAGCCGTGCATCCTGAAGCCACTTGCTCGTGGTGCTTGCACGTTTCGCGGGAGTATCATGGTCCAGGTCTGGGGGGAAGCGCTGTGACGAGTCTGCGCGCTATCTGAAACGGGAGATTCGTCCATTTGCCTGGTAAGAGGCTTGCCAAACGTCGGGCCGACCTGGTAGTTCGTCCCCCCGTGCTTAGAATGTCGCTCTTCTTTTCTGGCCAGCTGAAACACCTGGTCGCTTTTCCCGTAGGGATACTCTACGGGGGCCGTTACCCTCCGCAACCGCTTGTTTGCTTCATATGAAACATCAAACTCTACTCGGAATCGTCTGCCTACCCGTGATTGGCATTGGCACGTGGCTGGCGATCGCTGGCGTTCCCACCCCGAACGTGGACATCACCCTGGACGATACTCTGGGGGAGGAAGTGAAGACGGACGGCAAAGCCAATCCTGGTGAGAGCATCACTCTGGAAGCCGAGATCACCAATACCAGCGGCTTCAGCGGTACGGATCTCGTTTATGAAACCGCGGTCGATGCGAACACTACGTTAATAGGCGATTCCGTCATGGTGACGCCCATTGCCTTGGACGACAGCTATGACTGCATGGGGAATGTCGGCATACAGGTGGCAGCAGCAGCAGGGGTGTTGGCTAATGACCGTGATCCGGACGGAACAAACGGGAACGGTATCAGCGATCTTCAAGCCGGTCCCCCAAGCATCGCCACATCAGGTGGCGGGCAGGTCAGCATGAGCCTGAATGGCGCATTCACTTACATGCCTGCTGTCGGGTTTCAGGGCGCGGATACGTTCACCTACGTGATCACAGATGAAGATGCTCTCAATGATGCCAGCACAGGCAATGGCGTCGTCGAGGTGAGCATCAACGTCACTGGGATGATCTGGTTCTTTGACGATTCAAATCCCTCGGCGGGCGATGGACGTCTGGGCAGTCCATTCCAGACCCTCGCGCAGCACAACAGCAACGCCATGGATGCCGATGGCGATTGTTTGTTTATCTACTCGGGTAGTTACAATGACAGTCTCAATCTAGCGAACAATCAACGCGTCATGGGCCAGGGATCTAGCCAAAGCCTCCACGACTTCTGCGGGCTCACGCTTCCTCCCCATTCGCTTGCTTTGCCGAGTCAAGGTGCCCGCCCGGTTTTGAATACTTCTAGCGGAAATGCTATCAACTTGGCCGCGGCGAACGTGCTGCGCGGTCTAAACATCGCCGACACGGATCTCGCTGCGATCGCTGGGACCACGTTTGGCAGTCTAGTGATTCGCGAAATGGCCATCTCTGGATCAGGGGGAAGCCTCGCTCTCAATGGAGGCAACTTGAACGTCAGCTTCGATTCCATCGTGAAGAATGGAGGAAGTCAGAACGGGATTCGGGCTCTAAATGTATCGGGCAACGCGAACTTTGGAATGGTGGATCTGCAGTGCACGGGCGGTGGCCAAGGGATCCTCTTTGCGGGTCTCGGCGCCAACCAGACAACAGTGAATTTCGCTTCGGGATCCAAGGTCATTTGTGAGAGTGGCGGAGCTGTCAATCTGCAAAGCACGACACTTGGGGTGGCGGGGGCTGGTGTGAGTTTGGAACGCATCGAATCGACTGGCGGCACTGAGCCTGGCCTTCAAGTTCTCGGCACTGTTGGGCCATTCACGCTCACAGGCACAGGCACGACCTTGGGGAGCGCAGGCTTTATCACGAACAAGACTGACGTTGATGCTGTTCGCCTGGCTGCCAACGCCGGCTTGATGACCCTGAGAAATCTCGATATCAATGACATCAACGGCACGGATGACGCCATGCTCACGACCACTTATCAAAGCGGTGCCGATGCCATTCATGCGGCGGCACTCGCAGGTGGTTTGAGTCTCGACCGCGTGCGGATCGATAACGTCAGTGATTGCGCCATCAATGCCACGCCATTCGATGTGCCCGTCACCTACACCGAACGGACAACCTTGGTCGGCCTTGAGATCACCAACTCATCTATCACGGATACAAATCGTTTCCATCTGCCTGGAAATATCGGTGACGACACCCGCTCGGTCTTCCGTGAATCCATGATCCGAGTTCACGGCATCAGCGGTCAGGTGACCTTGGATAACAACACCTTCCAGCATGGATCTGGTTTAGCTCAGTTCATCACTGCGGATAGTGGTAGTGTTCGATTCGACCTGACGCGCAATCATTTTGAGCGATCCTTGAAAGAGTTCACCAGTGCTGATGTGAGTGTCGGCGCTGCTGGCTTGGAAGTTTATGTGGCCGGTTCAGTCACAGCAGACATCATCATCGGTGATCTTGCCGACTTAGAGGATTTGTTAGGCAATACGTTTCTAAATTGTGGCAAAGGTGACTACGGTTCCATGAATATCCGAACGGCGCCGAATGCGCCTGCCTTCTCTGGAGATCTCGATGTGCACGTCTCGCGCAACACCTTCCAAGTCACCGATCATCTTACCGATGCCGGAAGTAGCTTCGCCTTCAAAGGCTTCCCCCAGGGTGAAGTCGAAATGATCATCGGCGGAACTGGAAGCACCTTTGAAGCGATCTTCACGAACAACACGCTCGAAGGCCTGCAAGGCGACAATGCAGCCCAATTTGGCGCGAGCCTAAACATCACCGCGAAAGATGGAACCACCGGGGAAAGCATCGTTCAGAACAACACGCACCGTGAAGTCTGGGGACACATTGCCCGCACGGATACGGACAATGCCGAGCACTACCATCATTTCGTGAGTAATGAGATCATCCACGACGTCACCAGTGGCAATGCCGACAACACGGACCTCGGCGTGTCAGCAACCCAAGAGTTTCCCTACGAGTCGATCGTCCACAACACGCGCAACGGCGGCGAAGTGCACATCGAGAAACAGAACCAAATCATTCCGGATCACGACACGATGTTTAACTTCCGCAGCGACAAGAGCGTTGAGTTCCAAACGGCTTCTTCGAGCGACCAGATCTTTGTCGATTTCGATGCTGGCTTTGCCCACAACGCCTTTGAATTCGACGTCGCCACTTCTGCCAATGTCCACTTGTTCATCGATGGCTCAAGCGCGGGGACAGTCGATGGCGTCATTGCCGACCAAGGCACCAACTTGAACGGCCAGGCATCGATCGTGAATGGCACAGTCAACCTGTCGAGCACGGATCCAACAGACCCATCCGTCGTCGTCCCTTAATTTGAGATTTCAGACTTCACACCTATGTCAGAACCCTTTCTTGCAGAAATTCGTATCGTGGGATTCAACTTTGCCCCTCGGGGTTGGGCCTTCTGCGATGGGCAGATCTTGCCAATCAATCAGAACCAGTCCCTCTTCAGTTTGTTAGGCACAACCTACGGTGGCGACGGTCGCACGTCCTTTGGGCTTCCTGATTTGCGGGGGCGCACGCCCATCCAAGAGGGCAATGGTCACTCCCTGGGCCATAAGGGCGGCTATGAAACGCACTTGCTCGACGCCTCAGAGATTCCACCGCATCGGCACACCGTGCGGGTTTCCAATACGACGGCAGCCGCCTCCACAGTTGGGGGAAACTACTTCGCTTCCAACACTGCAAGCCTAAATTTGTTCAACATTGGCGGTACACCTAACGCCAGCATGGACCCTGGCATGCTCGCCAATGCCGGTGGGCAGGCGCACAACAACATGCAGCCTTACACGACCCTCGCCTTCTGCATCGCCATGCGAGGCCTCTTCCCATCCCGAAACTAACTCAAGCTTCTATCTTCATGTCAGAACCGTTTGTAGGCGAAATCAGAATGTTTGCTGGGAGATTCGCTCCCAGAGGCTGGGCGTTCTGTGACGGGCAATTGATAGGCGTCGCTCAGAATGACGTGCTCTTCAGTTTGTTACGCACAACCTACGGTGGCGACGGCCGCACCACCTTTGGCCTACCAGACATGCGTGGGCGCATTCCCATTCACCAAGGCTGGGGCCCAGGACTGTCCAACCGCCCCCTCGGAAGCAAGTCGGGGCAGGAGGGTGAGATTCTCTCAGCCTCACAGATCGGCTCCCACACGCATACCTCGCGAGGGACCACGGGTACAGGCACGGCCAACTCTCCCGATGGTGCCATCTTTGCCAATCCCGGAGGCACCATTCTCACCTACAAGGCCGGTGCCACACAACGCGCTGCCATGAACGCAGATGCGATCGGACACACGGGAGGCAGCCAAGCGCATGACAATGTCCAACCTTTCGTCTGCGTGAATTTCATCGTGGCGCTCTTCGGCCTCTTCCCATCCCGAAACTAACTCAAGCTTCTATCTTCATGTCAGAACCTTTCATCGCTGAGATCCGCATCTTCGCTGGCAAATTTGCTCCTAGAAGCTGGGCGTTCTGTTATGGGCAGTTGCTCCCGATCGCCCAGAATACCGCTCTCTTCTCCCTCATTGGCACCACCTATGGAGGCGACGGTAGAACCACCACAGCCTTGCCCAATCTCCAAGGGCGCGCCCCCATGCACCCTGGCCGCGGTCCTGGACTGACCACACGACGACTCGGAGAATCTGGTGGAAGCGAGACGACGACCCTCACGGAAGCGCAGATGCCCTCTCACACCCATGGGCTCATGGGTGCAGCGGAGGATCCGAACAACGCCAATCCAGAAGGCGGTCTCCCTGCCCAGATTGCCGGTCGAGGAGGTGGCACCAATCTCTATGGCGGCACTCGCAATGCCACCATGGCAATCAATCAGCTCGACAACACAGGTGGCGGCCAGGCGCACAACAACATGCAGCCTTACTTGGTCATGAACTTCATCATCGCCCTTCAAGGTCTCTACCCTTCCCGCAGCTAGGTCTCACCACACCCCATGGCCGTTTCCCTTTCATCACAGCTTTACGAGCCGACTGACTACTACAAGTCAGACGTACCCGAAGGCGTTTCTGGTGAATGGGAGGTGAAACGCTTCACTCTGCCCGTCGTTCCCGCTGGTCAGATCTCGGAGGCCTCCCCTGAGGTGCCCCATTGGATGCTCCATCGCCCTGGCAGATACACCAGATTGAAAGTGGGCGGTATCGATATGATGACCGACCTCTACGAAGAATGGTGGTCCCAACGCGAAGCGATCACCGAAGGACTCCAACGGGGCGGCCACATCTTGATCAGTGGTCTTGGGCTGGGAATGATCATCGAATGCCTGTTGCGGCCGGAAACATCGCCCGTCGAACGCATCACGGTGCTCGAACAATCCGCCGATGTGATCACGCTCGTGGCGCCGCATCTGCAAGCGCGTTATGGTGAACGCTTAGAGATCCTTCACACAAGCGTCTTCGAATGGGCGCCACCGGCCGCCGCCCACTACAGCGTCACCTGGCATGACATTTGGCCGAAACCCGACGCCGCCTATCGCCATGAGGTCGCAGTGTTAGAGAGCAAGTTTGCCCGTTGCAGTGACTGGCAAGGAACCTGGACTCAAGAATCGTATGCCGTCTGACATGTCCGTTCCCTCCACCAGCTTTCGCTCGGCCGATCTGAACGCAGGCAGCGCAGACCTTGCCTTTCTGTGTCGCCTCTATGCGAGTACCCGACAGGAAGAACTCGCCCAGACAGGATGGCCACAGGCCCAGATCGATTCTTTCTTACAGCAACAGTTCGAAGCGCAGCATGTCCATTACATGAAACACTTCGCCAAGGCCAAGTTTGACCTCATTCTCAATACCCGTGGCCAACCTATTGGCCGCCTCTACTTGGATGAACGTCAGGATGAAATCCGCATCATCGACATCGCCTTGCTTCCTGCCAATCGCGGCAACGGTATCGGGGGCCGCATTCTCGAGGACATCCTAGCGCAAGCACTGAAGTCTCACAAACCGGTCCGCATTCACGTTGAGAAGAACAACCCTGCCATGCGACTCTACCGTCGACTGGGCTTCTTCCCTGTAGAAGATCAAGGCGTTTACGAACTGTTAGAGCGATCGCCTCAGCCAATCCCAGCAACCTCTTAATCTCATGCAACGCCGACATTTCATTCGAATCGCTGCACCTGCAGTTGCCCTCGCGAGTTGTGACAAACCCGCAGAGTACTCTTCCAATGAAGAACTCGTCATCGAAGGCCTCGACGTGCCTCTGGGCGGCCCCAAGGTGGAACCCGTGCCACGCCACGACTATCAAGAGCCCGAAGCCTTTGACCTAAACACCGTGAGTAGCGCGACCTACAAGCCCCTGAAAGGCACGTCCTTCGAACTAGTCACCGACAATGGTCGGACGACGCCGATCACGTTACATGAAGTGCGTGACTTGCCAGTTTACCCGCGACCTGACGGCAAACACGCGCTTCGGCGCCCTCCCTTCCAGCTCATCTTTGAGGCAAGCCATTCGGCATCAGCCCCTCTCGAGCAAGGATCCTACACGGTGGCCAGTGCCTCACTCCAATCACATTCGCTCTTCCTGGTACCGATCGATATCGGCGAAGGAAAGTGTTATCTGGAGGCTATCTTGAACTAACGCACACCCATGAGCACCTCCATTGATCTAGCTTCTGTCGATAGTGGCTTCTTTCAGCCTCATGTTGATTCTTCGCTCACTTTAAAGACAAGCGAAGCGAGCATTCCGGGAAAGCTGCTTTCCGTCTCCGATATTCCCACCGCGATGACTTCTGGAAGAAAGCCATTCTCTCTGATCATCCAGGTGGAAACCACCGAATTCCAACAAGGGACTTACGAGTTAGCGCACCCTACACTCGGCACCCTTTCCATCTTTCTCGTGCCCATCAATCTGCGTGAGGGCAAACTCGAACTCGAAGCCGTCTTCGCCTGACATTACCGTTCATTCCTATGAAATGCCTCATCATCCTCGCGTTGGCATGCGCCAGCCTCGCCCAGGCACAAGACGTTTCTGTCTCACTAGGAGACCTCCCTCCGGACAAGACGGTGAAAGTTATCTATCGCACCACCGTCGAATCCACATTGCCACTCGGAGATTCAGCCATTTCCAACCAAGGCACAGCGACCACAGGGGCCGGGACAGAGCACCTTACCGATGACCCATCTCAGGTTGGCGCTGAGCAAGCAACCCTAACGTCTGCTTCAAACACTTACGGCCCCAAGGAGAACCTCTTTATTCTTGAGGACCCAATTGCCTCCACTAGTAGTTCCAACGCGACAGGTGCTACCTTTCTTCCCGAGTTCCTCTACGATGCCAATCCCACTCCAGCGGATCTCGACAACAGCTTCAACTACGGAGCGCAATGGGGCGGATTAGGCGCGGGGCCTCATGTCGTCGTCTATCAGTTCAACGAACGCATCGTCTTTGACGGCCTCGGCTATGCCCAACGTTTGGGTGGCATCGCCACAGCAGACAAGGTGCCATCCATCGAAATTTGGGTCACGGACACTGATCCAGGATCGGCTTCCCTCAGTATGGCTATCCTGTCAGAGACGCCGGACGCAAAGACAGATTTCATCACAACGGATACATCCCCGATTCTTCGCTACTATCCCTTAAACAAGTATCTGAACGGTCACTATGTCGTCTTTCGGTTCGCCCAAGGCACTTACAATCCAGGCGGAGCCGAACTGGTGCTCACGGTCGATGCTCCTGATCCCCTCGAGCCGATGGCCATTCGTGACAGCCCCACGCAAATCACGGTTATCTGGGCAACGGAACTTGGTGTCAGCTATGACATTGAGCGTTCCACGCTGTTAGGCGATGGCAACTGGACGACCATCGAGACCTTCTATCCAGGGCGGACCGGTGCCACCGCCTACCAAGACCAATCAGCACCTTCGCCACGCGAACGGCTGTTCTATCGTTTTATCGAGAATACAGTTCCTCAGTCTTGAGGAACTGTTCTCCGCGATACTACTCCTTCCGGTGCTTTTCTATCTGAAACTTAATCGGAGTCACACCTTTGGGCTAGCGGCAATGGGTGGTGTGTTGATATCCCTGTCTACTAAGCCGAGTAACGGAAATGAGAATTCAGGAAGAGGGAGATGAGCCTTTGTCGGAGAGGGAGTGGAAACGCAAAGAGGGCGATGAATAGGCTCACCCTGCAGGTGAGTTCTTAACGAGCGTCTGTCATTGTCGCGAGATTTTTCCGAAATCAGGTTGCCGAGACGCAGTTGGGCGCTTCCTTCCAGATAAGCGGGTGACCACGGGCACAATCCATTACCGATTCTCGGCTAGTGCACCAACCTAACGGATCTCCCAGAGAATCCGCCTCGGCACTCACGGATGACTCTCCGAATGCGAGCTGCGACCTTCTAGTAGTCAATCTCGGTCCACGACTCTAACGAAGAGATAATTCGGGTCTTGCTCTTGAGAGATGCCGTCAAGCAACTGAAAGATCGTTCGGCGATTGCAGTCTTTGAGGAAAGTCATCAGGTAGGGGCCACCGCTCTGCACCCTCGCCGAGCACTGTTGGGGCCACTCCTCGCTGCGAATCCGGCAGGCCCTTGCCAAGCCCTTCTCAGAGAAGGATAGACAGGGTAAGCGTCCTAAATGGTGAATCTCCAAATAGCCCTGCTCGATCATTCAATCAACCCGCTGACCGATCTTGGCGAGCGTGAGATCGCGGAAGTGGCCGTAGGCGGGATTCTTATCGTACCAGAGTCCTAGCACATCCTTTGAAGCCGAGCCCTTGAGAATCTTCCCGACCATAGTTCGTCCGCCACGGCCTACGAGGTCATCCACGGCGCGAATAACCGCAGCGATGTCTTTCTGCGAGAGTTGCTCGAGGTCTCCCGAGTCCAATGAGTATTCCTGGCGATGTTGGCGACGTTGTCCCATGGTGAGTACGCTTTGGGTGTATCTTGAAGGCTTCCATGCCGACGTGGCAATGCGGAACGTTTTGGCGCGGGTGGGTCGAGATTGTCGAACTGGGGCGGCCGGAATTCCGTTTTTTCTAGCGATTCGTAGATAATTCCTGAATACATTATTGAGCAATGCATCATTGGCTCATGGATAAGCCACCTAGGGAACTTGTGGCGGCGTCTTCGAAGCCGCTGGTGCTGGCCGTTCTTGCGCAGGGCGATAGTTACGGCTACGCGATCATTCAGGAGGTGAAGAAGCGTTCGGCCGGGCAGCTAGAATGGACCGATGGGATGTTGTATCCCGTGCTTCACCGGTTGGAACAGGAAGGACTGATCCGGTCGTTCTGGAAGAAAGCGGAGACGGGCCGAGACCGAAAGTACTACCGCATCGAGCGAGCGGGACGAAAGGCCACGGAGAAGCGCAAGAGGGAGTGGCGTGCGGTGAACGGGGCGTTGGAAGGCCTCTGGGAAGGAGGTGTGGCATGTTCGACTTAGACAAAGCCCTCGCTTCTTGGCGCGAGACGTAAGCACGGAACGATTCGATTGATCTCGATAGCCTGACAGAACTCGAGAACCACCTGCGTGACGAGATTGATGCCCTCATGGCCCAGGGGCTCTCTTCTCAAGAGGCGTATGAAGAAGCGTGCGCTCAGTTAGGGCAAGAGTCGACGCTGAATGCGGAGTATGCCAAAGTGCATCCGGACGTGTCGTGGAAGCGCCGAATGCTTGCGATGCTCGTTGGTTACATGTCAGTGGGCGTCTTGTTGAGTGCGGCTGGTATGATTACCTCTCTGTTTGAACGCGTGCTTTGGCACTTCGGTTTGGGCAAGGTGGTTTGTTCGTTGCCGTGGTCTGTGTATGTGGAAAACAGTGCTTCTCGTGCCACGAGCACGGAAGCTTCTGCCGATATCATTAGATGGGATGAGGTGAGTTTGGCAACGCTACTCACGGCAGGTGTTCGTGCTGTGGCCCTTGGGGTGATGGTGTATTTGATCTATCGCTGTTTACATGGGCGTGTGGGCTGGCTCAGCAAACTTCTTGCGCGCTGCCGTTCAGCACCCGAGCGTTCTCGCTAATCGTGTTGGGAACTCTGTTTTCCCAGGTGGTCGTTGGTCGTGCTTGGTACTTTTGTTTGGTCCAGTTTCTTTCAAACGGTAACGGCAGCTCTAAGTTCGGCATGGAGATGAGGATGAACGGAGAGGCGGCGATTTCACCCGTGACGATTTGGATTCAGCCATTGGCCTATTGTTTGATCGCTTGGTTTGCCTTCCAGGCTTACCGGAAGCCGCAGATCTCTGGGAGATATGATGTGCTGCCCACCGCAATCTGCGGTTTTCTGATAGGTTCTGTTCTTGTGAGAATGACGTCCTTTCTGAACAGCCTGATTATGGTCAACATCGAACTAGCAGAAACGGGGTTCAACCAGGGAGCGCCTTTGGCTCCTGCTGTCTACGTGTTCTCTTTGTCCGTGGTCGCGGGTGCATTCGTCTTGGCGATTTCTGGGCGAGGGTTTCCTACGTTGAGAAGGTTCTTAACTTCTCTGCCTCGGAGACCTTACCTGGTGATGACCTCATGGACCTTTATTCACTACGCGCTCCTGCCTGTCAGCTTGGTGATGGGCTTTAAGGGGCTTGGTCATGGATCGTCACTGGAGAATGAAGTTTTGCTACCCTTGTTTGCGTTCCTGGTGTTACCTTGGGTGCCGTTTGAGCCCTTTATGCATTTTCCCGTGAGCGGGCTCATCTTCTCTGCCGCGTTGACGGCTGTTGCGGTACTGCTAGAACTGGGCACAAGGCCATCCTAGACCACATCGTCGCGACCAGTCACGTTGGCTTAGTCGCTCGATGTGCAAGTGTGATCTATTTGACTACGGAGCGAGTATTCCGTATACAGTCTTCGCCAAAGGAGTGGCTGTTGGACCCTATCGTGGAGTCTCGCAACGATGCGGTACCTTGAGAACTGGCTTCAGGGGAGGTGCCGGAGGATTCGCTCGACATCCGGGAAGGATCTCGCTGGGATAAGAGGTCATCCCTATGAAGAAGCTATTCACCTTTCTAGTCTTGGCGTTCGCCCCCTGCGCCTGGTCTCAAACGGTGGTGATCAATGAGATTCACTATCATCCGGCTGATCCTACCGAATTCGTTGAGTTCGTGGAGCTACACAATCCAACCGATGGAGCGATTGATCTGTCGGGTTGGTCGTTTACGGAAGGGATTGAGCACGTCTTTCCTGAAGGCTCTGCGATCGACGCGGATGGTTATTGGGTCCTTGCGCAGGACGAGGGTGCTTACAATCGCAAATTTGGATCGATCTTTACCGGTGGGGTGAAGGCGAAGGGAGCGTGGGAGAGCGGAACGCTTTCGAATAGCGGAGAGACCCTGACCCTCCGCAATGCCGAGAATGTGGTGGTCGATAAGGTGAACTATCAGGATAACTTTCCTTGGCCGGTGGGAGCCGACGGCGGGTCAGACGATGACAATGATCTGAGCATGGAGTTGATGCATCCAGGTTTGGCCAATGGCCTTTCTGGCCATTGGCGAACGAGTGTGGAACCGACGCCTGGCAAAGTGAATAGCGTGCTTACCGAGAATCCTCCGCCTGCAGTGCGCCAAGTGGAGCATCTTCCAGATCAACCTAAGTCGGGTGAGACGGTGGTCATCAGTGCGAAGGCGACTGATGTTGATGGTGTGGCTCGAGTGATGTTAGAATTGCAAGAGTTAAAGCCGGGTGAATACCTGCGTCTGTCGGATGATGCGTATGCGTCTTCATGGGAATCCGTTCCTATGAATGATGACGGCACGGGTGGCGATGCCGTGGCTATGGATGACATCTATTCAGCCACCGTACCTGTCGCCATCGTGGCGCATCGAAGTTTGGTGCGTTATCGCGTGGTTGCCGAAGATGCGGTGGGGAACGTGGTGAGGTTGCCTTATGAGGATGATCCTTCGGCCAATCGCGCCTTCTTTGTCTATGATGGCGTGCCCGCTTGGAGCGGTTCACCCGAGCCTGGCAAGGCACCGAAGCGTACGTTTACTTCGGAGGAGATGTCCGTTCTACCAGTCTACCATTTGATTGCGGACAATGCGGATGTGGAGCGTTCCCAGTACAATCGAGGAAGTGAAGAGGTCCGCTTTCTGGGGACCATGGTCTATGAGGGGTGGGTGTATGATCATGTGGAGTTTCGGGTGCGGGGCGAGTTCTCGACCTATCAAAGTGGTAAGAATAAGTGGAAATTCTTCTTCAATCGCGGGAACAACTTTCGGGCGCGTGACAACTATGGGATTGCGTATCCGGGTGGTTTTCGGGTGATGAATTTCACGGCGTGTGCGTCTCCTTGGGTGCCGGCGAATCGTGGGATGTCTGGTCTGGACGAGACGACGGCGTTTCGCTTGCAGGCGCTGGCGGGTGTGCCTTCGCCTAAGATGCATCCTTTGCATTTCCGGGTGATCGATGAGGCTGAGGAGACTCCTAGCAGTGATCAGTATGGGGGCGATTTGTGGGGATTGTATTTGAGTCAGGAGACGCCCGATGGGCGGATGCTGAATCGCTTGGGGTTGCCTGAGGGAAATACTTACAAGATCGAGGGCGGGAATGGTGATCAGAAACACCAGGGGCCGATCGATAGTAGCTACAGTGCGTTCATTTCCCAAGCGCGGCGCAGCCAGCCTGTCGAGTGGTGGCGGGAGAACATGAATCTATCACATTACTATGGTTTCCGTGCAATCAATCGTGCGGTGGGAAATATTGATATTCGTGAGGGGTGGAATCATTTCTTCTATCAGAATCCCAACGGAGTGTGGTCGCCGGTGCCTTGGGATTTGGACATGACGTTCATGCCGGAGACGCATTGGAGTGGGACGATCGATGCGAAGGCTTGTCTGAATCAGGATGAGATCGCGATCGAGTATGCGAACTTCTGTCGGGAGCTGCTGGATCTTCTGTTAGAAGATGGCACGGCGGGTGGTGGCCAAGTGGGATCGGGGGTTGAGGAGAATTTGCAGTGGGTGGGAAGCCGAAAGGATTGGATCGATGTGGCGGCGATCACGAAGGCTGGAAGTAAGGCAACGGTTGTCACTGCAAGTGCGCATGATTATGCGACGGGGGATCTGGTGTCGATTATGGGTGTGGCCGCTAGTGGCTACAATGGCGATCATGAGATCACGGTGGTGGATCCGACGATGTTTACGATCAAGGTATCGATATTCTCTTCAGCGCCGAGTTCGGTTGATGGCGTGCAGGTGGGCACGTCTGCAGGTGGTGGTTCTGTGTGGGCGGAGATCGATCTGGCGATGTGGAACAATCATCCACGGACGACAGGCGGTCACACGGGCAACTTCTACGCGAACCCGACGACTCAGAGCTTTCGGGGAGGTGACTTGACGCGAACCTTACTGACAGCGGATGTGTCAGGATTTGCTGAGTATCTTAAGGCGTTCACGACAAATACCGATCCCGATGATTTCAGCGTGGGAGATGGAGATCAGCGTGGCTATGGCTATAATCATGTTAGAAAAGAGGGGGACGATGGCAATGCGCCTGATCGGCCGACGATCAGCTACACGGGGGCGGATGGGTTTCCGGTGGATGGTCTGACATTCATCTCAGGCGAGTTTTCTGGTGGGACGATTTTTCAGAGTCAGGAGTTTGTGAGTATGCAGTGGCGACTTGGGGAGATCTACAATCCCTCAACGCCGAATTATGAAGTAGGGACTCCTTGGCGCTACGAGATCGAGGGTGTTTGGGAGAGTGATCTTGTGGACAAGATCACGGAAGAAATGACGATTCCTACCAATATGGTGCGTCCGGGCTATACATATCGTGCCCGGGTGCGCCATTTGAATCAGCGGGGTGGTTGGAGTCGCTGGTCGGAGGCGGTGGAGTTTGTGGCCGGGACACCGGATCTGAGTGTGTATGATTCTCTGGTGATCACGGAGTTGATGTATCATCCGGGAGCGCCAAGCGAGGCGGAGCTGGCTGCGGGATTCCGTCGGGAAGACTTTGAGTTCGTGGAGCTCTATAATGCGGGGAGTGTGCCGCTGGATCTTGAGCCTGTCCGTTTCACCAAGGGGGTGGACTTTGACTTTGTGTCGGGGGATGTAGTGACACTGGCACCTGAGGCGACGGTGTTGGTGGTGGGTAATGCGGAGGCCTTTACGGCGCGTTATGGTGCTGATCCTTTGGTGGCGGGTGTTTATTCTGGCAGATTTGCTAATGGTGGGGAGCGGGTGAAGCTTTCCTTTGGGGCAGGTTCGCCGATTGCCGAGTTTAGCTATGATGACAGCGATGGCTGGCCGACGGAAGCGGATGGCGATGGGCGATCGTTGCGTTTACGCGATGTGATTGGACACGGCGATCTTTCGATGGCGGACGCGTGGTTGGTGGGCGAGTTCGAGGGTTCTCCGGGGAGTGTGTCAGAGGGGCCGACGGCACCGACCATGGATTCGGATGGCGATGGCGTTTCTGATGAGAGCGAAGCGTTTGCTGGGACCGATCCTAACAACCCTGCGGATTACTTCCGTCTAACATCTGTGCAGCGTTCTGCGACTCCGATCGAGCTTTATTGGTCGAGTGTCGTGGGTAAGACCTATGAAGTGGAATACGCGTCTGCCTTGAATGCTGATTGGCAATCCATCGGCACCGTGACGGCGACAAGCGCTGAATCGACTCTAACGGATGACGATACGACTCGGGCCCAGGTTGGCAACGGGTATTATCGCGTGCGCGTCCGTTGAATTGTGGAGATTGTTAGTCGAGAATTGGGTGAATACCCAATTCACCCAGAATAAGCGGTTCACCGGGAGCACTGAGCCAAGTCTCTAGGTACTCTTTGATGAAGGCCTCCCTGTCAGGGAGCTTCAAGACCCCCTGGGTGAGTTTCTTGAGCAGCGCTGGTCCTCCGCCACCGTAGGGTATGGAGCATACCGACCAAGTTTTTGGTGTGATTCGGGTAGAGAGTCCGCATCCATTCCGGGCGTGTCTCGTTTAGGTGAGGGAGAAGCTTGGGAAGAAGCCAGATAGCTTGATATTGATCAGGGCCGATGGGAATGGCCATGCCCTTGGGGAAGGCGTCTGGTCCGACCGATTCGAAGTAGTCCAACGCGGCGACATACTGGCTCTTCATGAGTTGTGACTCCAAGCGGCTCCAATGGATTTCGGCTTGCTGCATGGGTTTGGCGAGCCGTCCCGCGATGATCGGGATGGCGATGCCAAACAGGAGCTAGGTGATCGGCACCGGGCCAAACGAGACCTTGGGAAATGGTCGTTTCCGGTACTTGGTGAGTGCTAGAGTGGTGATCGATGACACAATCACGATTCCAAAGGGAAGAATAGCTAGTTGGCCGATAAGAGTTTCAGCAGCGCGCTCGGCTGGCGACTGCTCGATCCGAGTGCCAGCCATGCTGGAAGCGATGCCTCGTTCAAAGTTAGTGAACTGCTGGACGACGCCTGCCACGATGAATTCGAAACTGGCAGCGGCGGTGACAAAAACACCGGTCGCAAAGAAAGAAGCTCCAGATAGGACGCTAGCCACGCGGCTGATCAGGAGCACTCCCCGAAGAGAAACGATTACTAGCAGCCAGACATTTCCCCGGGCGGCAGCGACAGGATCCATCCATTGCTCCAAGGGAAGCGCGTAGAGCCAAGCAATCGGTGCGGTCATCCAGAACGCACCGAGGAAGGCACGGTACTACTGCCAGTAGGTAGCCTTCACTTCAACCTGATGCAAACGATAGGCCCTGTATCGTACCCGTAGATCCACAGTGATGAGACGAGCGAGAAAGCGTAGGGTGCGATGATGCGCCCGGGGCGGAGAAGGATCGCGGCGTTGTCTTAGTTCCGTGCGATGACCGCAGTCGCAATGAGCAACGCGCCGATCACGAGTGACCAAGAACTCTCACAAACACGCTGAATAGCTCGTCGCTGGCCGAGAAGATAGAGTGGGAGTTCGATAAAACGTAGTATTTCTTGCAGATTACCGTGTTGGTGGGCATTGATTACTTAAATCAGCGGGGTGGCGTCGAGGTAGAAGCCTAGGGCCGTAACAATGTTGCGAGTTTCTGCTCAGCGAGGTCCCAGTTAGGTCGCGCTTTCAGCGCAGCACGGCAGTGCGTAATCGCCTCCTCCCGTCGGTTAAGTAATTCTAACGCAGCTGCCATCTGATAGAGCGTGACGGGATCGTTCGGCTGCAACTTAAGAGCGTTCTGAAAGAATGACAGCGCTTGTTTCGCCTGCCCCGATCCCAGCGAGGCCAAGCCTGTATTGAACGCAAGGTTCGCGTTCTGAGGCAGCAAGCTGTTGGCCAGCTTGAGGTGGGCTAGGGCAGGTTTGGCGAGATTCTGGCGGAGGAGGTGTTCGCCAATCGACTGGTGAAGATCTCCATCCTTGGGCGCAAGCTTGAGTAAGTTGGCGTAAACGAGCGATGCCTTGGGAGAACGCTGTAGCTTGAGCAAGAAGTCGCCTAACAAGGTGTGAGCAGTGATCACGGTGATCAGTTGCTGCTCTGTGCTGCCAAATTCACCCTGTAGGTAATCCCGTGCACCGCTAAGAAATTGCTCCAAGTAGGCGGCAGCCTCGTTGATTTGCCCCGCCTTCTCAAAGGTCGCCGCGACACGGTTTGGATTAGCCGAAAGGGTCTCGAAGACCACCGACCGGGATAGGGGACGGCGGAATCTCGCTGGACGATAAGCCTAGCGTTGAGCAAGGCGACATCCGATAGCAAGGTCTCCACAGTGACACGTCCTTTGTAAATAGCAGCCACGCGTCCCTGTGCATCTAGGAGGAAACTTGTTGGCACTGGGAGAGGCTGTTGCCGTTCCACGAAGGTGCGATGAACGACTTCCATTGCATTGACCTGCGCCTGTGTGGCTTTGTCATGCTTGAAGGGGAAATTGATCTTCTTGAGAAAGGCTTCGCCTCTGGTGACCGGATCTCCGCTGAGATGATCGACAGACAGAGCGACGATATCCAAACCCGCTGTACGGATGCGTTTCTCTGCCTTTGTCCATTCTGTTAGCTCCGAAACACAGTCGCTGCACGTGCTAGACCAAAGGTTAAGTAGCGTCGGTTTCCCAAGATTTTTCTCAGTTCCAGGCATTGGCACGCGTCCGATGATCCAGGTGCGAGTCGCTGCCTCTCGATTAGAGACAGCGGCTGCCGGAGCTTTCTCAGGCAAACGTTCCGTCCAATTGGGCCAGTCGATCGCTCCACCTTGTGTTAGGAGAAAGGTTCCGTCACGTCCGGCTCGCGACGCCCTTCCTCTGCGGGGTAAGTACGACTTTGCGCCAATCTCGATCTTAGAGACATCGAAGTCCTCGGCCTTGCCGCTGGGCCAATGAACCGTGAGGCGCTCAAGTTCGGATGTAGAATCGAATCCGAAATGGAGACGTTTGCTAGACTGGGAAAGGAAACCATCCCCCGCCCTCACCGTACGGACCATGGGTTTGGGATCGCCCTTCAGCTTCACGACAACTCGCGCCCCGATAGCATCTCGGTTCGACGTCGTGCCACGCAATTCTAACTGAAGAGAAGTGCCGAGCGAAAACCATTGTCCGCCCTGATTGCGAAGAAAGCGTACGCGGGGTGCCGTGCGGTTCATCACCCACAGGTCCAAGTGGCCATCGTCATCCCAATCACAGGTGGCGATTGCGCGGCTATCATCGATCAGGTCTAGACCAGTAGCAGCGGAGGCAGTGGCAAAGCGTTTGCCTTTGATATTAAGGAAGGTGCAGTTCCTCTCATAACCACTAAAGGATCGTCCCTGACCGATGAGTTCGCTCAATGCCGACCAACCCTGACGGTAGTTTGCGACCACGTCACTGGGAGCAGCGGCTTCGATGGGAGAACGCGACACGACCTGTCGCCAGTAGAAACTTCACAAGTCGCCTGTGTCCTCTGTCGTGATGAAACCGTTCGCCACGTAGAGATCCTCCCACCCGTCGTTGTTCAGGTCGGCAAACTTGGCCCCCCACGCCCAGCGTCCCATCGTCACCTTGGCCGCGACACTGGCGTCTTCGAAGCCATCGCCATGATTGAGAAACAGAGTGTTTCCACGAGCATGCCGCTTGAAGCTGGCTAACTGATTGGTATCGCCGCTTCGGAACTGACGCTGATAAGCAATCCGGTTACCGGCGGAAGAGAACATGTTGCTGATGTACGGGTCCATGCGGCCATCGCGATTGGGATCTCCCCAAGTGATCGACATCCCCGCTGAAAGGTCTTCCACGCCCAAGTTTCCGGCGATGTCCGTAAACTTTCCGCCGTTGTTCTGATAGAAGTTGTTTCGCCCGAAGTCGTTGGCGACATAGAGATCTTGGTCTCCGTCATTGTCGTAGTCTTCCCAGGAACAAGCATAACTGTAGCGACGGTTGTTCACATCCAAACCCGTATCTGCCGTGGCATCTTGAAACGCCCACTGGCCTTGATTTCGCAACAGGATGTTGGGGCCACCATTGTTCGCGTCATGATAGGGCAATGGCATCCCAAGAATTCCTTCCGCACTGGACTGCTCCCGCGAAGGGTTTCTTCCACAGAAGTAGATGTCTAAATCGCCATCATTGTCGAAGTCTGCAGCCGCCAGCGAATGAAGCTGCCCCTCCGCACGCTGTTCGACTCGCTTGGTGAATTGCGCTTGGCCATCATTCTCCAGTAGCATGAGATACCAGCCTTGAGCTAACGCCATGTCTTGGTCGCCATCATTGTCGAGATCGATGAAGAGAGCCGCGCGCGTCAGTTCCATCCAATCTGTGCGCGAATAGGATGAGCGATCTGCTAGACCGCCATCTTTCTGGCGTAAGTACAAGCGGTTCGGTAAGCCTCCCTGTTGGCACACATAGAGATCCTCACGACCGTCTCCGTTCGCATCGCCAATGGCGATGCCTTGCAGGCCATTCACATCCACTCCGAAGTCCCCTTGCAATCGGCTCCGCCAGTGATCGATGCCTAAAGATAACTGCTGATGGTAGGAATCATTTCCACCAAGTAGCTTCGCCGTTTCGTCTATGAAGAGAAGTTGAGAGTTCCTAGGCACGATCTCTTCGTAATCACTCACAAGAACATTTCTAATTCTTGGAGGCGATTCTTTCGTAAAAGAGATCTTCCAGGTGGCACTTTGCTCTAGCTTCCCACCCGGCTCAAGCCCAGTCTCAGCGTGGTAATAAGCCGTGACGAGAACGGTGTCTTTCGCCGACTCGACATGAAACGGTTTGAACTGCACGTACATTTCCCCCGGCGCGGCCCTAACCGATTGGAGAGCACTCGAAAGACTCTTTCCGGTACTCGGAATCCCTCGCTCCACCTTGAGCATGCCTTCCAACACGGTCTGGCGTTTCGCGGGTCGCCATTCGCTGGTGGTGACGTTTTCCGTGAAGACGGGTGAATTGGCCGCACCCCGAGCGATGCCTTCTGCGAGAAGATCCAGCTGAGCCTTGGCTTCCACGCTAAAGACTTCGGTGTCCCAACCCGCGTCTTTGCTAGGATCCACTTTCTCCAAGATCGGTGAAAGCGAACGCACATACACTTCAGGATCGACCCCAGGTACTGCTGGGAGGCTCTCAATCTGAGCCCAGCTGTTCCTGGACCCTACGAGGATCAAGATCGCAACAGAAGCGGTTAAGAAACGTCGCATGACAAGCGTCCTATCACTGAGGGACCTCGACCACGAGCCGAAAGTAGTTTCCAAGATCACGGGAGACAGCGACGTTAACCACGAGCGTTCTGTTGGTCCCTTTCGTTTCCGTGGATGCCAGGTTCACAGGCTTCCAGTTCGTGAGATCTTGAGAGGCTTCTATAGCATACCGAATTGGACCAGCCTCCGAGCGACGACGATAGGAAAGCACGATATCAGTAGATGCTGTGAACTTAATCGCCAGCCCTCGATTGGGACCGAGGAGATCTCTGGCCAAGGCAAAGGTGAGCAAATCATCGCTCTGCAGTTCTGTTAGCTTACGGGCCTGCATCCACTCTTCGAGAGGATCGCCAACCTCCCCAAGATCGCGTCCTGGCTGCCCTCCGCTTGCAGCGGTCGTCCACTGAGCGGGATCGACGGGATCCGCTTCACCTATTGGCATCCTCAATACCAACGCGGCCCCTGCTCCATCTGCTTCTTCTGGCCAAGGAGCGTCGTCGTCATAGGGTAGCTCCCATAGCACTTGCCCTTCCTGATCCGTTAGGCGAATCGTTTCGCCACGATCACTCAGTTTGCCCTCATATTCGCCCGCGATGGGAAGGCCGGAGCCATGTCGGCTTTCAAAGGCTGCCAGATTGCCAACGACCAAGAGACGTTGACCAGCGCCGATCTCGTAACCATAGGGAAACTGATAGTCAACGCCTCGCGTCAATCGAACACCACTCAGATGGATGGCTTCGCTCGATGGATTGATGAATTCGATGTATTCGAAGTCGCTACGACTGTCGTGACCACCACTCATTTCCACGGCTGTAGGTGCACTCGGGCGATAGTGAACTTTCGAGATCAGCACATTCCTCCTGTTCGCAGCCACGGTTCCCACGATGAATCGCGCCTCGCTGAGTGCAGACCAGTTGCCGCCCGTGAACAGGTTCCTTTTAAAGAGGCGCGTCTTAATGATCACGGATTCCGTCAGCTGGTAACCACGGGTGTAGGTGATGGCATCTGGATTCATTGTGTTATCCGGCATGCGCGGGTCCGTTCCATCTAGAGTGAACACGATGTCGCCTCCATTTGGCTGAAGCAGGTTCTTGGCGTCCTTTGATCGAAGAACGAGGCTGTGGTCTACCTCTACCTCACCACCATGGGGCTCAAAGGTGGGTGCCACCAGTTCTGGGTAGAGATCTGCATCGGCAAATTGTTTCAAGGCGCTGTCATGACGCTTTGCCAGAAAGTTATTGATGATCCCATTCTTTGCACTTTCCCAACGGGCTTTGGTGTAGTTCGTGTTGCCCTGACGCGTGTTAGAATGATCTCCCCACCGCGCCGCTTCAGCGGCAATCGCGGGTTCGATGACCGTCGCAAGACGATTAAAGCGAGCCACATTAGCATCTTCGGTCAGCGCCCCATCACCGAAGAGGTGTTTCTGAACACGATCTCCGAAGAGACGCTGAAATGCTTTGTTCCGTCTCACACGAGAGTAGAGTTCGGCTGGCGTGTTCCGATTGCTAACATTCGTACGGTTCGCACCCAGATCGTGCCAGGCATATTCTGAGTCCCAGGAATAGAATTGAAAGCCCGCGCCCCCTTCGCGTTTACTGTTCGCATACCAGTTCTTGTGTGGCCAGTCGACGTTGGCCGCATATATGTTAAGAATCGCGTAGTCAGCTAGGTTCTGCACATCGACCAGTTTTTTGAAAGCCTCATAGCTCTCCCCGCCCTCCAATCCTGATCGAGCAAGCGTGAGGGCTTCGAGCCACTTATCCTCTGTACCATCGATCAACTCATGGCGATCATTGGTCGCTTGTCCTGGGCCAACGAGGCCTGCGTGTTTGACGGCATCATATTCGTCTTTCTCTCCACCAAAGTGACTCGCTGCATAGGACGCATCAGGCCGTTCGGTAGGATTGTAGAGCCCCCAATAAAGGCCATTGAGATAGAGATGCACCCAGGTGCCATAGGAGGCGGGCTCACCCATGTCGAGCCGGGTCTGCCGGGTGAAATGATCTCTCAAATAATCAGGAGGCCGCGCAGCATCGGGCCAAGCATTGCTAAAGATCGCCTTGAGCACCACCCGATCAAATTCGTCGACGGGCGACTCCTGAAACATGGGAAAGCGGAGCTTGCTTGGGCCGAAAGCTTCTTTGAAGACTAGCGAGAACGACTTCTTCGGCGTGGCAATGTAGTGACGACTCCATCCGCCGCTCAATCGAATACCACAGTCTATCTGCATTACTGGGCCTCCGTTAGGACCGATCCACTCGACCGAGGCCTGCCGATCCTTGACAAAGGGATCCATGGTATGCACCCCGCTTCCGTCCACACCGCCAAAGGGATTGGCCAAGATGCCATTCTTGCCAAAGAGATCGTTCGGATGCATGACAATCGAGAGGGTGGGAAGAGATTTGAGTGCCGTTTCCATCGCCTCTGGATCTTCATCAACGATGCTGGGATTCATCTCGTAGTCTGCGGGAACTGGTCGGCCTCGAGCACTGCCGTTCGTCCCTGTGAATACCCCCCATGTACTCGGAAAGCCCTCAGGTTCATTCGATTGGCGGATCACATCTTTGGTGAAGATGTAGGTCTGCGTGTCCACGTTGGTTGAGACAAAGCCCGCTTTCCTAGCAACCGCCCGAATGGTTGTCGTCTTGTCGATGGCGATCGGACCGTCATAAACATTGACCGGTGTGAAGAGTCCATTCTGACGTGGGTCTCTTCCATTGGTGGTGTAATTGATAGTCACGCCTTCCGTTTCGGTCGTGATCTCTAGCTGGAAGGCTTCCGAGTAGTGCCCACGATTGACGGAGAACTTCGTGTCTGAGACAAAGCCGAGCACCCCCGATTGGTTAGGTTCGCCCGGCGTGGGTTCGGTGAAGAAGGCCAGGTCACCAGCGTCATCAAGCCCATAAGAAATATCGGTCCGTTGTGCAGGGAATCTGTCGCCGAAGCTGGACACGATGTCGCCTGCAGGGTTCAAAAGTTCTAACGGTTCCCCCTCCTTGGACAAGGTGAAGGTGGCGTGGGGCCAGCCATCGGGATCGACTTCACCTAACCCCGAAGCAAAGACCACCATGCGCTCGTCAGGAGCCAGACTACGCGGTAAGAGAGGCCAATTCGTGTCCCCGTCTCGCAACACGTAGCCATGCAGTTCCACCGAGCTGCCCGTAGGATTGTGGATCTCAATCCAATCTGGATGCTCGCCACGCCCATCGGCGATCGAGTTTTGATTGCTCGCCATGAATTCCGTGATGACCGGCTCTTGCGCTATCGCCGACGTAGCGAAGAGGAATAGCATGAGAATAGGAGCGCGCATGATCAGTGAAAGAAAGTATAAGTCAGGAGGTGAGACAGGTCGAGCTGCCATGAGATTGACAGAAGACCCGGCGGAGGACAGCTTCAGGTTGTCATGAGCACCCGTTGGCCCCACGCACACGCGCACATTGATGCGCGCTCACTTGCCATGGCGCGGGAGATTGCTTTGCGTTTACGGAACCGTCCCGCGTTTTTGGAGGAGGCTCGCGAACGCTTGCGGCGGTGGGAAACTCGGAATGGTCCCAAGGCTCCCGGAATCCAATCCTGGAAGGAATGGCTTTCACTGATCGACGAGGGTGTAGACGCGGTCATCGATGCACTCTGTGCCGAAGACGACCGCGGACAACAGCTTCGCCAGAACTCGCCTTTCGTCGGCGTTCTCTCTAACAAAGAAGTCTGGGCCTTTAAACGCGCTTTCTCACCATGCAACGAGCCCAACTCGAACACCTGATTCGCGCAGCCTGTACGATCATCGACGAGAGGGAAATCCTCGTTGCGGGCAGTCAGGCTATATTGGCCGGAGACGTGCCAGATTCGCGGATCCTCCTCCAATCGATGGAAGCGGATATGCTCAGTCTGAAAGATCCAAGCCATGCGGAACTCATTGATGGATCGATCGGTGAACTGTCGATGTTCCACGAAACGTTTGGTTACTATGCTCATGGCATCGATTTAGAAACCCTCACCCTAGCGGATGGTTGGCAAGGGCGACTGGTCCCCGTCAAAACGGAAGGTACGCTTGGAAATCGAGGCCTCTGTCTCTCAGTTCCAGATGTCATGCTAGCGAAACTCGCCGCAGGGCGGGACAAGGATCGGCTGTATGTTAGAGAAGCATTGCATCTAAAGCTTGTTGAGAGGGAAGCAATTGAGGAACTCATCGATTTGAGCGAGGATTCGAAATTTCGTGAGACCTTACGGCAGCGGCTTACCCGATGGATTATGGTTCACTAGATCCTATTTGTTAGGGAGCAACGCGGGCGCGGTAGTAACCTGCTGTCCGCCCTGCACGGTCAGCATCAGTGTCGCTGAAGGATTCAGTCACGCCAGATGCGATCACGTTCCAAGTAACGAGGTCTTCCGAGTATTCGACGTTGGCTGTGACGCCCGCAGGGATGGCGAACTGAAGACCGTCAGCTGCACGAACCACCTCGAAGAGATCTGCAGGGCGTCCAGTCATCTCACCACCATCGCCAGGAATGACCTCACCTGGGTTGTTGAGGAGGAACGTGATCTTCTCAAGATCTAACGCTTCTCCATAGATCTGGACATCATCAATGATTCCATCGAACCCGAAGCTTCCATTCGCAGCACCGATTTGGAGCACCGAAGGTGTGGAGTCATCGATTGCAGTCACTGCATTGTCTCGACCAGCTTCCTCGCCATTAACGAAGAAAGCTGCCGTCGGATCGCCGTCGACGACTGCGTAAGTGGCCACCACGTGGGCAGGTTCTCCAGGGGTGAGGACGCTACCCGTGGTGAGGGTTTGGTCCCCACTTGAGAACCAAGCCAAGCTTCCCCCGGAGACTGCCACGGCAAAGGGGGAGCCGATGCTCTCAGATCCCTTGGCTACGAGGACCGACGTCGTGGCCGCTTCGGCGGACTGATTCACCCACATGGAAATGCTAAAGGCTTCAAGCGCAGGCAATCCCGCACTGGTGGGAATCTCCCCAAAGCCTGCCCCAGCGCCTTCTGCGCTGTTCAGGCTCACTGCCGTGCCCGATGCTAGGGCCGCTTCATTCAAAAGAACCTCACCGTCATTGGCTGTTCGGAAGACGCCTTGCACGCCATTGCCCGAGGCGTCTAACATCGTTGTTCCCTCTGTTTCGTCGAGTTTATAGTGCGCTAACAACGCATTGGAATTCGGAATCAAGGCGGAGAGGTCTAGTGTTTCGATAGGATCACCCTCGTCGTTCGTGTCTACTTCCAAGAAGGCGACAAAGCCACCCGATCGTCCCTGAGGATCAAAGGTTACCATTAGCGTCACGGATTCTCCTGGCTCCAAACTGGCGGGTAACTCTCCACTGAGTGCATAATTATCGAGATTTGGTCCAGTGATGCGGGAGCCTGTTAGAGTGAGGGTGTTCTCGCGACCGCGGTTCTCAACCGTGATCTCTCGCGTGACGACACCTGGGCTTCTTCCGAGGTCGCCAAAGGCACCCCGCAGACGAACATTGGGATCTTCAGATCCTGGCAGAATCCCGCCGTTGCGAAGCTCTTTCACCGTTGCAGGATCGAGTGCGGTCTCGAAGATAAAGGCGCGATCAATCAACCCGACCCAGCCTTCGGTGTCGTTGTCCGGCCGGAGACTACCGATCGATAACGTATCCTGGCCAACATTGAAGACCGTGGGTTCCGTCATGGAAACGAGTTCGTCTTCAGTCGTGTCGGCATTGAGATCGACATAGACGGTGACTTCGTTCTTTGGCTGGTTGTAGACGGTGGCAATGAACGTCCAATCAACCGTATTTTCCGGTGCGGGCAGATCAATCACGGGACGGCCATTTCCGATGAAAGAGGTGTATCGGAAACTCTCTGGATCCACCGCGCCGCCATCCAGTCGATGATCCAATCCGATTGTCCGATCCCAACCGCCATTGTCGTGTCCCATGATCTTGCGCAGTCCGGGATCTAGGTTCTCCGTTTTGACCCACGCTCCCATGGTCAACTCAGGAATTTTACTCACATTGATGTCAATGGGGGCAATCAAGCGCTGCGTGCCATCGAACTGAAAAGCTCCGGTCTCTTGAAAACCGGTTTCACTCGCGTAGGTCGGATCGACATCGGCGCTTTCCAAGGTGTTACCGGATTCGGAATCATCGTTGAAGGGAGTGGACGGGTCGTCGAAGGAGTAATAGCCGATCAAGGCGTCCTCCGGGTTTTGAATGGGCACTACGGCAGAGATATCAATCTCTGCGAAACGGCTCGTCGCATCATTGCTCACGACCAGAAGCGAGGCTCGGAAGCTGCCAAACTCGCCTTCTGAGTCAAACGTGACCGGAATGTTTGCATTGGCACCGGCGGCAATCGAGGTGGGCACATCGCCTAGGGTGAACCTGCTAGCGTCACTGCCAATCAAGGTCACTCTGTTGACGGAAAGAGATTGCGTCGCTCCCCCATTCTCGATCGTCACCATGCGAGAGGTTTCTCCGGAGCCCACCGTGCCAAAGGGCGAAATAAGAGGGCCATTGAGCAAGGGATCACCACTCTCAGAAGACGGCGTCGTGGCCGAAAGATCAATCGTCTGGACGGGCTGCCCGGCATCGTTGCTTTCCACTAATAGTTTCGCAGAAAACGCGCCCGCTTCACCACCAGGATCGAAAGTAATGTCCACCGCCGCATTTACACCGGGGGCGATCATTCCGGGAGTTGCTGCCGGGGTGAAGTAGCTCGCATCCTCTCCGGTCACGGTCAGATTCGTCACGTTGAGAGGATTGCTAGCGCCGTTATTGGAAATAGTAAGTGGCCGCGTCACCGGATCGCGCGTTTCCAGTGGCCCAAAGATGGTCTGCGACGATACGAGTATGTTGGGATCATCAGGACCGAGAATGGCATCTCCAACCATGTCACGGATGGAGGTGATTTCTCTGGCCGTCAGGGCGCTCTTATACACAAAGGGGTTGTCGATCAACCCGACCCATCCCTCATTCGCGTTGTCGGGCCGAATATTCCCGATGGAGAATTGGCTCTGTCCAGCTCCAAACACGGCAGGCTCGGTCACGACGACCAGCTCGTCCGAAGTCGAACGGGCCTCAAGGTCGACGTAGACGGTGACCTCTTCCGCATCCTGATCATAGACAGCGGCAAGGAATGTCCAGTCATCGACATTGACCGGCCCTGGCAAATCCACCACCGGACGTCCCGTACCGATGAACGATGTGTAGCGGAATTCTCCGCTGCGATTGTCCAAGCCGATGGTGCGATCCCAACCGCCATCGTCGTGTCCCATGACTTTGCGCAATCCTGGGGCGACATTGTCAGTCTTTACCCAGGCACCCCAGCTCATTTGCGGAAGCTCGCTAGGATTCACATCCAAATCGGCAATCAAACGTTCTGTGCCGTCAAAGTGAAAGGCTCCCCCTTGGAACCCGTTCTCGCCGTTGTAGGTCGCCTCAGCCACGTCATTGGCGAGCATCGTCTCTTGACCGCTGCTATCGGTGAGCGGCGCTGCTGCATCATCAAACGTCCAATAGGCGATCAGATCTTCGCGCGGCGGAAGCCAGTCATTCATTGAGGGGCGAGTGACTCTAGCAGACAGGTCGATCATCGTGAGCGGTGCTCCAAAGTCATCTGATTCAATCACCAGAGAAGCGGCAAAATCCCCAAAGACGTCGCCAGGATCAAAGGCTACAACGACATTGTCAGTGGCCCCGGCTGCGATGCTCTCCGGTGCCGAGACGACCTCGTAGAAGCTCATTTGATCCCCACTCAAGGTCACGGAAGCCAGATTGAGAGGCATGGTCGCCCCTTCATTGCTGATCGCGACCATCCCTTCCACGCGACCGGGACTTTCCCCCACGTTGCCGAAGACCTCGTCTCCTGCTAGCGAAATGCGCGGATCGCTGGGAAGCAGCCCTCCGAGTGCGGCGGTTTTCCCACCATCTCGAAGACGCCGAATCTGCCCTGGATCAAGCGCTGCATCGAAGAGAAAGGCGTTGTCAATCAAGCCAATCCAACCTTCTGCCGTATTGTCCGGGCGAAGACTGCCCAGGGACATGGTTGGAAAGCCGTCGCCAAATCCTGTCGGCTCGGTCACACCAACGAGCGTGTCTTCTGTCGTACTCGAATCGACGTCGACATAGACGGTGACCCGATTGTTAGGGTGATCATAGACGGCCGCGATGAAAGTCCAGTCGTCCCCGCTTTCCGGTCCTGGGGTTCCCACCGCAGGGCGTCCATTGCCAATAAACGAAGTGTAACGAAAGCCGTCCCCGGCAGCGCGGGCATCCAATCCGATGGTCCGGTCCCAGCCGCCATTGTCATGGCCCATGATCTTGCGCTGGCCTTCGCTGAGATCCGAAGTCTTGACCCAAGCGCCCATCGTAAGTTCTGGGATGGTGCCAGGATTCACATCAATGGGGATTTCCAAATGAGTGGCATCGAAATCATAGGCGCCACCTTCCACTCCACCGTCGTCAACATAGGTTGGATCTGCCGTCGCACTGACAAGATCATTCCCAGAGGCGCTGTCGTCGGTCATTGGAGCCGCTGCATCATCGAAAGAATAGAAGCCAATGGGAGTGGCACCAGTTGCCAATGAAGGAGTGCTATCAGGATCACCTGGATTGGTGACCTCTGCACCCGCCGAGGCCTCGCCATCTCCGTCAGGATCGCCGACTTCTTCTCCATTGGTCGCGCCATCGCCATCTGAGTCCAAGGCGGCAAACGCTGGAGTCCAGAATTCTTCCCGTCCGTTTGGACTAACCAAACTGTTTACCGCTTCACCAAAGGTTGTGCGTTGTCCGCCACCGCTGGGACTTACATGGCAGGCAGTGCAACGGAAGACGGTGCCGTTGGGAGACATGCGAGAGCGGAAGTTGCGAGCTTGAACGCTAGACCCGAAGACGAGCAGGACAAACAGTACGCTAAAACAGTGGAATGTCGATTGGGATTTCATCATCGGAATGGGGTGAATTTGAGAGGGAGTCTGAAGATTTTGCAAGCGTAACTCAAGAAGATTCAACGGGCTATCAAGGACACTGCTACGAATGCAACGAGATGGAACTCCAGAGGTCGGGTTGGAGCTTTCCTTAGATGCCGAATGGCAATCTTACGGCACGGTGATGACGACAGGCTCCGCATCCTAACGGATGAGGACGCCATCCGGGCGCAAGTTGGAACAGGTATTTCTCGCGTGCGTGTCCGCTAAGCGTTACTCAAGATCGACTCGCAATCGGGCGTAGCGCACGTTGGCTTCGCTGCCATTGCTGCGAAAGATGAGCGTTTCTTCTCCGTTGGCAATCTCGCTTTCAGAGGCACTGTCGCTGATTTGCCAGGCCGTGAGGTCTTGGCTTAGCTCCATGGACCACGCAGCCGTGCGCTGGCTCAGCGTGCTTGGACGTATCCACCGGATTTCAATGACGCTGTCGTCGCTCACGACAGCGTTGAGGCGCGGCCGGGCGTGTGGGTCTTGTGGATCTGTTCCTGAGAGAAACTCTAGGATATTTACCATGCCATCGCCGTCGGGATCGGCGGTGCTGCCGGAGATGCTGGCGTTTGTGCGTTCTGCTTCTGAGAAGTGGGTGTGTTGCCAAGTCTCGAGTGGGGTGAGATTGCGAGTGAACGCTGGTCGCACTGTGAAGTTGCCGGTCATGACGAGGTTGGCGGGATTGCTGGTGCCTGATAGTGCTCCGGTCCAGCCGGTGAACTGAAAGCCGTCTTCCGGAAGGGCTGTGAGCGCCACGCTGGTGCCGTCGATGTGTTGGCTTAGGTTTGGTGACAGAGTCACAGTGCCACCCGTGGTTGGTTCTAGGATTAGGGGCCAGACGTTGACGAAGGTCGCGGTGACTTGTTGGTTGGCACCTAGTGTCAGGGTGATAGGGGATTCGGTTCCGCTCGCGGCGCCGCTCCAACTTTGGAAGATGGCGCCAGTGGATGGCGTGGCGGTTAGCGTGATGGTTTCTCCGAGGGCGTAGTCGGCTTGCTGCGGGCTTGCGTTTACGCTGCCATTTCCGATGATCTCGGTGGTGAGTGTGAATCGCGGTTGTGGTTTGAACGTGGCGGTGACACCTGTGTCAGTGTTCATCGTGACGATGAGTGGGGCTTCCGTGCCACTGGCGTCACCGCTCCACTGGTCGAACATCCAGCCGGGGGCGGCCTGGGGAGTCAACGTGACCGTTTGGCCAGCAGTGTAGCGATCGGATTGTGGAGAGGCTGTCAGGGTGCCTTGGCCTACGGTTTTGAGGTTGAGTGAGAAGGCCTCGATGGGAGCCTCGGTTTCGAGGCGGCCGGGTGTGCCGCCGATCTCTTGGCTGGCCGTCCATTGTCTTGCTTTGGTGGGGGCGTCTGGGGCCAAGGGATCGATCAAAGTGAGGGATTTGCCTGCGCCGTCCGCTTCGAGGGGCCACGGGGCTTCGTCCACGTAGGCAAGGCTCTGGATGGTCTGACCATTACCGCCGCGCAGCTCGACGGTTTCGCCGGCGTTGGAGAGTTGGGTGCCGAGTTGGAAGGTGCCGACGACGGGGATCTCCGAGCCGTAGCGGTTTTCAAAGGCCGCGCGGTCCTCGACCAAGACGACACTTTCCCTGGGCCCGATTTCGAAAAAATACGCATGACGATCGGTTTCAAACTCGACACCACTCGCGAAACTTGTGCCTAGCAAATGCACGTTTTCCGTGGCGCTGATATTGGTGATTTCGATGAACTCGAAATCACTCTTCCGTTCATGACCCGCAGCCATTTCAGCTTCGGTTGGCGCGCTTGGATGGTAGTGAACTTCGGTGATGCGCAAGTTTGCCGAGTTGGCAGCCACGCTACCGACCAGAAACGCACCCTCACTCAGCGGCGACCATTCACCGTTGCGTAATGTCCTGGCCCGAATTTGTGCCGATTCTGTTAAGGTGATCGGCGTTTGATAGCGTTGGGCTGTTTCTGCAATCTCACCGGCGCTGGCATCGGGCTCATCGGAGGCGATGAGTGTAGGCCAGATTAATAGGTCGCTACTGCTCGTTCCACGATTCAGGCCATGGATGGCTAGCACATTGGTGCCATTTCGCAAGGCACCCAGATGCTCGCTGACATTGAAGCTTGCGAATTCTACGGCATTGTTGTCGCTGTGACTTGTGCTGGCATTGCTATCATGATCCAGGAGGGTGCCCACGTTTCCTGGCGCATTGGCGCGTGCAATCTCGGTGCCATTCAAGTAGGCGACAAAGCCATCGTCGTAGCGGATGCCTAGCTCGAGCGAACCGAAGCTTTCCACGGCACTCGCATTAAACGGCACGCGTAGATAGAGAGTTTCCTGTCCGTTATCATTGACCTCGTCTCCGAAATCCAAGGCGTTGTCTATCAAATCTACATAGGCGCCATTGTTGCTTTCTTCATAACCTGCTCCCTCAGTGCCGCTGGCCCAGCCATCGTGATTGAAGGTGCGGGTCATCCAGGTGGATCTCTGGCTATCATCTTGCGGCACGGCGGCAAACTTGGTCGCCGTCTCGGTGACTAATCGGGTGGTCGTGCTGGGATCGGCTTCTTCTAACAACGGTTTGCGAGGGTCGCTTCCATCGAGTGTGTAGTAGATGACGCCTCCTGAGCTGCTGGCGAGCTGCAGCGCGGTGTTTTGATCCACCACTCCGGGGCTGGGCGATAGCATGGGTGGCTCCGTGTCTGGATACCAACCGCGATTGCGAAATTGTTCTAGCACAACGCCTGTTCGGCGAGGAAAGTAATTGTAAAAACTGTTCCCCGTGGCTGTTCCGAGCAATTGATCGCGCACGCGCAGCCAATCGAGCCGTGTGTAGGGATTCGATCGGCCATTGTCGCCCCAGCGCGCGGATTCGATACGGCTCAATAAGTCGACGACATTGGCGCGACGCATGTAGGCGGTCACCACGTTGGCTGGTGTGAGGACACCGTCTCCGTGGAAATGCTGATGCACGCGATCGGCGAAGAGTAGACGGAATTCAGGATTAGCGATGAGATTGTGGAAGACTTCGGTTGGCCCATTACTATCATTACGACTAGTGACATCGTGGTTAGTGCTCTCCATGCAATGCTCGGGATCCCAACTGTGGTAATGCCATTTGCCATCGGCCGACACCCGGTTGTAAGAGGCATACCAGTTCTGATGTGCCCAGTCCGTATTGCCTACGTAGTAGTTGGCTAACATGTAGGCGATGAAGTTCTCGATATCCAGCACTTCGGTCACGGCGATGTAGTTGGCAGGGCTGCTCATTGAGCGCCGGGTACGTGACAGCATGTCACGGTAGTTTGCATTGCTGCCGGAGATCACGGTGCCGATCCGATGCTTCATGACGTCGTAGTTGCCGTTGTCGCCACCCAGATACTCAGCGGCGAAGTTGTCATCGGGCCGTTCATGCAGTTCGGTGATGCCCCAGAGAACGCCATTGATGTAGAGCAAGCAGTGGTGGCCTTCTGGAGACACGCCGCCCATCAAGGTGTGCAGGTCGGCCGGAAACTGGTCGTGCGTGTATTGCGCGCGATCCCGTTGATCGGCGCGTCTGTTGTAGTGCCAGACATTGTTTAGCCGATGATCCAGTATTAAGGTGTCAAAGCGATCGGTGCGCTCATTGCCAAATAGTGGGAAACGTAGGTCCTTGGTGAACTTTAGTCGCATAGACAGCTTGTCCGATTTCCAACGGCCTGTACTGGAACCTCCTACAATCCGTACGGTGCCTTCTATTTGAAAACCTTCGGCTTCATTAGGGTGGTCTAAGTCACTGTTAGGATTGAGATACTCTATCGAGGTTGGTCGGTCGACGCCTTCACCGGCGATGTAGATGCCTCCATTTCCGAACATGCTGTCCCAATCCATGGTCAAGGATACGGTGGGCACGCGAAGGAAATCCGCGGTCTCTGGCCGAATCTCCGGGTTGCTGTGATTCACAATGCTAGGGTCCATTTCGAAATCTGGTCCGGCATGTCCCCAGTTTGCATGGGCGGGCACGGTTGCGTTACTCTGCTGCAAGATGGCGTCGCGGAAGAGGTAGGTGTGCGTGTCGATATTGCTAGATTCGAAACCTATTTGCACAGCCATCGCGCGCACGTTGGTCGTGGTGGCAATGTCAATGTTTGCAATGGGTGGCGTGTTGGGATTAGCGGCCGGTACACGGGTGCCGCGACGTGGTGAGTTCGAAGGTGGGCTCCCATCAGTCGTATAAATGATCGTCGCTCCTGGCGTGGAGCAGGCGATGGTGAGTGTGAATGGCGCGTCGTAAAATCCACGATCGACCGAGAACTTAGTGTCGCGTACAAACCCCGCGACAGAGTTGGCGCTGTTCGGTGTGCCCGGGGTTGGCATGCGGAAATAGCCGTTGGTGAATGGAGGTTCTGTGCCTGTTAGCCCAAAGGAAACATCCTCGCGCTGGCGATCGAGGTTCTCATAGGCATGCACGACTTCCGCTCCTCCCGCGGCTATCGGCTTGCTGAGAGCAATAAACCCACCGGCGGCACGATCGAGCCGGAAGTTCGTATGCCAATCCGCGCTCACTGTGCGGTCTTTGCCTGAGGCAGAGATAACGAAGAAAGATCTTGGAGCCATGGTGAAGCCTGGCAACGACCATTTGGTGAGTTGGTTAGCATCATTAGAAAGAAACCATCCCGAAACGTCAACCGGTGCTTCGTTAGGATTCCACAATTCGATCCAATCCGACGAGTCGCCGTTCTCATCTGTGCGGGTGGTTGCATTGGACGCCATGAATTCGTTGATGACCACTTCTTGTGAGGGCTTGAATTCGGGCTGACTTTCCGCATTGTTAGGATCGGATCCTGCGCTGACTTCGACGCCATCACTGAAGCCGTCGCTATCCGTATCCGGCTTGCTGGGACTAGTGCCATGGGTCATCACCTCGGCGAAGTCATCGAGCACATCCTGATCCGTGTCGCGGGCCAAGGGGTTCGACCCGTGCGAGTTTATTTCGGCGCCATCTGTCAGTCCATCTTCATCGGTATCGACCAGCAAAGGATCCGTCTCATACTGATTCACTTCCTCGCCATCGCTCAGGCCATCGCTGTCTGTGTCTGATAGGTTTGGATTCGTTTCCTGACCCTACTCCTCATCATTGGCTAGACCATCACTGTCTGGATCGTCGCTGGCGGACTGGCTCAAGTTGCCAAATTGAGTCTCTTCCCAGTCATCCGGTAGGCCATCGTCGTCGCTGTCTGGCCCAGTCGGCCCCACGCCCAAACTCGGTGCCACGACCAAAGAAACCATGTTAGAGCCACCCACACCATTGTTGCGCACGGTCACACTAGTGCGATTTGCTAGCAGAAACACCGAATAGAACTGGTTCAAGCCTTGTCCGGCACCGACGGAATCCCCGCCCTCATCGACTCCCGTGTAATCAGCAGCTCCGCCAGGCGAAATGCCAGTGTTTACGCGCTCCCAACCGCCATCGATCACCCATTGCAGAGTGCCGCCTAACGAAGGATCTGTCCCATTCGAGCTCGATGTGTTTCCGCTCGGTCCATTGATACGATTGTCGACCAAGAGGTAGAAGTGCGAAGTCACATCGGACACCACCTCTGTGCTGTAGGTATCCTGGTCCCTCGCGTTGTTGGCGAAGCGGACATAGTCATGTCCTAACAAATATTCTGGCAAGGCCACGATCGTATCGCCACCTGTGGCGAGACTAGTTTCGTTAAAGGCCGCGCCATTGTGTTGGTGCGTGCGATCCGAGAAGGACAACGTATCCTCTCCAAAGCTTGGTGCGATGATTGCCGCAGTATCG
>JAACDM010000299.1 GCA_009936795.1 Verrucomicrobiaceae bacterium
CTAAGGTAGCCCTTGTCTTCAAGCGGGAACCCGGCTCCAGAGCATTAAATTCTAGAAAAGTAGAATACTCTTATCCCTTTACCATTAAGACTTGCTAACCCCGCCCTACGAATAGTAAAGGCTCGGCACCAGAGAGATACCGAACTTTTGGATTAAAAGGTCAGAAAAGCGAGCCGGAGCTAGCAACGGCGGCGCAGGCCACCGAGCAGCGCCTGGCTTAGGAACAGCAGAGGCCTGCGGCAACGTGATCAATCCAAGCTCCCCCCCCGCCCAGCCAGGATCAATGTGTGAAATGTCCCAATGCCTCGGAACGACAACTTTCTAATTATCCTAATCAACCTTCTGGCTGACCTATTCAACCAACTCAGGAGGATAGTTCAAATTAACTGGTTTCACTCAAACCAACGCTTGCGCTGACTATGAATTTTAGAATTTTGTGATGCCGTCAGCTCATATTTTCGAACCTGCGAATCTGTCGTTACGGAACATACGCTGGCCCACTTGAAAAATCACCACTTGAACCCACATCAGAGGCAAACGCAGAATGCTCCAAAGAGCCGGAGGGATCGAGAACCCAATCGTTCGCAACGATTTCATCAATCCAGTATTGGATGGGTTCGGATTCTGTAGTTGGGGCACCGATTCGCAGAGCCATCCGTTGCCGCAGACCCTGTGCTAACAGGTCCTCCATCAACGCATGTCGCGGTGTGCGGCGTTCGACGTAGCCATACAACGCCTCCTCCGTGTCAGGCGAAATAATTTGATAGCAAGCAAACCGGTGGACGTCCTCAAATGCGAAGTTGTAGTAGTCTGCCCGCCGTACAAAGGCCCGAACCAAAGCTCCATCGCCATCACCCTGCATGAGCGCGTTCCAATGCATCGACGCTGTTCTAGCATAGGCATGCCAATCAATGGAAAGGCGCCCCGTTTCCGGATCTGTATGGATTGCGATCAAACGTGAGCTTCCGTCTCGAAATCGAATACGAGAAGCATGAAAGGAATGCCCCCCCGAACGCCCATGCCCTAGCGATTGCACGTAATCCACTTCAAATTCATGGTCCCAAGCATTGGCAAAGTGCTTGCGCGCAGCATCCGCATCTGCCGGATCTTGCAAAAGAGCAATCTTCTCTTCTATGGTCGATGCATTCGCAAAAGCATCCACGGTGTCTAACGGATTGGGCAAGCCCCTCAAGCGCACCTGCGCCTCCTCACCGGCGCCTCGTGCGTTGATCGTCCAGTGACCAGTCATGACAACGAACACCACAAGAAGGCAGGAGCCGCCGAGAAGCACACTGATCCACTGAAGCTTGTTGGAAAGGCTCAGAACATCACTCTCAGTCTCACTCCAGGCCCTTTCAGTTTTAGCGTAGGAGGGACGGCGCGATCCACTAGAGGATGCCCGCGGCATAGGTTTGCGAAAGCCGCTAGACAAACTAAATTTGGAAGAACTGCGTGCGGCAACTTCAGAAACTGATCTTTCCACTGGGGCTTCTAGCCTACGTGGTCGCCGACTATCACTAGCAGGAGGCGTCACTTGACCGTCTGCGAGCCCCATCTGATCTTCGACCTTGAGCACGCTTTCCAAGAGGGCATCCGACTCATTTGCCGGAACAACAGACGGGGCACTTTCGAAAGTCGCCTCCTGGGGCCGAGGAGACGGCAACTGCAATGCTAGCGAGAATACCTTGGGATGCTCAATTAAGATGTAGTGGAGGGCCGAAACCAAATCCGTTCCAGCTGGAGCATGCAGGCGTTCGCGAAACTCTAACATATCATTAAGACTTTTAACGAACCCTGCCCGCAACTCGTCACCGCGAACTCCCGGGTGTTGCGCGTGCCGCTCAAGAGCCCGTGCAATTTCGTCTACCGACACAAACCCAACTTTGTGGACCGTCCCAAACGCAGGAAGACATTCCTCAGCTCTTTTCAGCAATCCTGCCAAGGCCGCGCTTGACAGTCCCTGCGGAAGTCCGCCCCCGTCCACAATGACATGCACCGCTCCCAATGCCAATGTCTGCCAGGCAAGAACGATCTCCCGCGCTCCTCCTCTTGAGGCCCGCCCCAACTCTAGCAAACATTCAACTGCGGCCCAATGAATTCCTGGGTAAGCGCCAGACCACTGACGCAGCCGAATAGCATCTTTCCAACTAACAGGTGCCCCACCCGGCCAATTCCGACGCACCTCGTCCATGTAAAACTGAAGACGTGGCTCGAAATCATTGTATGCATCAACCTGCAGAGCCGAGGCACCATCTTTGGAGCGCGGGGCGCGGGGCTTGAGCTGAAGCCGATTGGTTAGGGAAGGTCTGGCCACCGTTCAGGATCAATTTGCGAAATGAGGGGAACTATTGCCCTTCCGCCGCCCCTTGAGGTTCTGATGCCTGTCGCGCCTTGTCAACGCTCAAGGGCTTCTCGTGGCAGAAAGCGTAAAGAGGCCCTGCTTCTCCTGAAGCAACGTCGTGGCAAAAGCGTAGTAGGTTTGCCCCGTAACGACCACAAAAGTCACCGAAGTCTCTGTCTCTGGTTCGCCCGTCGTTTGCACAACGGTCTCTCCGTCGCTATTGACGATCGCCAAATACGGGCGAAATCCACCTTGAGCTGGGTTCGAAGTCAGCGTAACACCAATGGTTTCACCCGAAAACGGCCCGATGATCTGGTAGGCTTTTGAAAAGAAATTTCCTCGGAAGTCACTGCTGTCATCCACTTGGCCCTGAACGGGTTGGCGGTCCAACTCGAGAAAGGTCAACACGTTGAGAAGCAAGGGATAGTTAAACGTGAAACGTCCCATGGCATTCACTCCCACCGAGGTAAGCACCACTTCATAGACCTTCCCTTTCTCAGTCGTCACGTCTCCCTTGAGGATCGGTCCGCCATCTGAACTCAATTCGGCCAACACATCCCCCGTGGCATGGTCTAGCCAGCTTACTTTGGGCGCGAAGAATGGTGCCACAAAGTTGAATCGTGTCTTTCCTGTCACCAGCCCCTGCACGAGGTAACGTTGTTCAAATTTGCCCGTATCTGGATTGGTCATTCCACTGGCGTCTCCTTTAAGATAGAGCTCAGCCCCCGCAGCACGCCCAATTACCTGAGCATTCGTCTGTGGAAAACTACGAGTTCGTAGAAAGTGATTAGGATATTCATCGAGCGCATAGGGGCTTGCCACAGTGAGATCGATGCTGACATCACCATGAGGCTCACTTGAGACCACCTGGGCAGAGTCTACAGGCGCCCAATGACGCAAGTCCTCGGAAACTTCTACTGCGTATCCAGCCGTCTTCCGATGGGCAAAGCGAATCACAGGGCGACCATCTTCTTGAATCCGAGGGGCGATTAGCGCTTCAGGCCGATTCGGCAATCGCGGATCAGCAAGGAGCGCAAATTCCAGGAAATTGTCGTAGCCGTCGCCATCGGTATCCTCCCAAAGAGACTCAATCCCATGCTCGTCCCGCCAAGCATCAAAGGCTGGGAAGACATGTCCCATCATCCACGGGCGGTAGAACTGAAGATTGGTGTAGACCGCATACCCCTCGCAGCGACCGACGACATAGCTAGCGATCCCGCACAGACGGAAATCGCCTCCCTCGGGAACGAGAAGAGGCCCACCACTGTCACCATAGCAGATTCCTGCGGTCGACGAACCAGCGTAGACTGGAAGGGCATCGAGGAAGAACCCTTCGCCCGTTGCTTGCTGCGCTTCACCAAGCTCTAGCAAATCCATCGAGATCTCAGACAAGGCACGATCGCCACCATCAGCCCATCCCACAACGCGAGCTGCTACGCCGCGGTCAGGCTCTCGCTCAAGCAATCGCAGCGGTTCGTATTCAATAGGCGTCGCGAGTCTGAGTAAGGCAAGATCACCGTCATGCTGCTGATCTCGGAATAGGTAGCGGGGGTGGATGATCATCTCCACCACACAGCGCCGTTCGCGACCTGAGGCACCGAGCGAACCTAAGCCGAAGGCAACTTCGAAATCGGTCGTCGCCCGTTCGAGGACACAGTGTGCTGCGGTTAGGACCCAGGATGGATGAATCAAGACGCCATTACAGAAGGCAGAAGATTCCGGAGCATTACCCTCTCCGTTTAAAAGACTTACCATCCATGGATAGCTCGCACTTTCGGCTTCACTGCCGCCTGAAAGCGCTTTGGCCGTCGGACTCACGAACCCGACTAACAAACAGCTAAGGCATGCGGAGACCCATCGGAATTTCAAGAAATTAGAGTTTCTTGAAACTATGGAAAAATTTGATTTTTTTAATAATTCCAGAAAGGCCATATCACACCAGTAAACTGAGTTTGAGCACGTGACTGAAACACTATTTCCGAATTCCCCCTATGACAAACAGCTTGATGGCACTTCTGGCCTGCTCAGCAAGCGTCGCGGCTGCGCTGGCCTCCTGGACCTTGCTTCGCTCGGGCCTGGTCGCTTTCACACCCGAATCCAGTCCGGAAGAGCGCTACCGCAAATCCGAACGTCAACTCATCCCAAGAATCGGAGGCGTCGCCATTACCTTTGGATTTGTGGTAAGCTGGATCCTTGGGTTCAGCATTCTTGATCAGATCAATGGTGTCCTCAGGTCCTTACTTCCTTACAGTTCGATGCATGTTTCTCCTCGGCCTCTGGGACGACCTCCGTCCGCTTGGGGCCAAGACAAAGCTAATAGGACAACTCACCGTTGCCACAGTTAGGGGAGACGCGGGGCATATCCAACACCGCCTACTAGACAGGGATCACTCTACCCGGCGCGCCGTCTTCTACCTCTATCTGCTTTGCCTCACGCATAGCCTGGCTGCTCTCGCGGTTTTCTGGACCCACGGCCATGCACTACCGCTTGTGGCCGCCACCCTATTTATCGGCATTAATCTCGCTTGGGCGCTATCTGGGAATTGGCAAGGAGTTGTCCAACGTCCGGAAGCAAGTCGCGCAAGCCTCTGAATGGCGAGGCACTGTGCGCCGATCCCATCGGTTGGGAGAGTATCTGCAAAGTGAACTGCCGCACTGCCGAGACGGACCCGAATTCTGGCGACTCTTTGACCATTCAGCAGAACGCTCGGTTTTACAGCAGATGCACGCATTCGGGAAGAAACTGCCGTCGTTTCCGTGCTGACGAAAGGCAACCCAGCTTTGTGTCTTCGCTATCCAGAAGGCCGTCAAGGCAAGGAGAACTGGTGGGGCATGGTGGAATGCCTCTATCCGGCGTTCGCCGCCGCGACACTGCGTTGGTCTCTTACCGAGGGCGCCGCTAGTCGCAAATCTGAAACGAGAAGCTGGAAATACTCGACAATGGCCATTTTTATCCCCTTAAATTCGGGAAATAGATAATCCGTCTTTGCATTATTGGAGTAGATGCTCTAGTATTCTAGACAAGTTTAAAAAGGTTAGAACCCATTACTATGCAGAGACACCTCAAGATTCTTTTCACCGGCGCTTTAGCTCTGGTCGCCATTCAGTCAAGCCAGGCTAGTGTTACTTTGATAGCAAACGATGGCGTATGGACTCGCCTTCAGTGGGTTACGGCTGACTCCGGTATCGCGTGGCAAGGCCCAACGAACTCCATTCGTGTGGCGGGCGACAATGACCTCTTTTCCTTTGCTGTCCCTTCCGGACAAATTGGTGTTGTTGACGTTACCGACATCAGGAACAATGATGACAGCTACTCCGTGCTAGACTTCAACAGCGGCCTCACAGTACTCGGTTCGACAACAGCCGGTGCTGGCGATGATCTAACGTCACTTGTAGAGGATCCGGATGTCACGTTTGCAGATGCCAGTTGGGGTTCAGGGTCCATCAACATCATTCCCAACCTTATTGGTGATGCTGTTTTCCAGCTTGTCAACGACGGCGTCGGCGCTGCTGGCCAGGGTGGTGTGTTCGTCCGGGTTAGCACCATTCCAGAGCCCAGCTCCAGTCTACTAATGCTCTTAGGTTGCGCCGGGTTGGTTGCTCGCCGCCGCCGCGCTTAACATAACTTACAGCGTCCTTTATGTTTCAGTGACGGCCATCGGAGAAATCCGGTGGCCGTTTTATTTTGGGCCCTATCAGGCCAAACAGTCTCCATGGTCCGTAGAGGTGGGTGGCTTAACTATTTGGCTCGCTCAATGACATGATGATTGATCACAGGGAGTGAATTGGTTTTGGGACTATGATCAAAGAGCAGCTGGAATGCGAAGTCCGATGGACCTTCGCATCTCAACCAATTGGGCACAAAAGAACAACTGCGCGACCAAGCGTTTTATCGGTTGGCCCCACCAACAGGGCACTCGGTTGTTAGAAAACACATTCAACGAACAGTTTCAGATCTAAGCAAATTCGGCGACCAATCTGCATTGACTGACCAAGCGATTTCCGGCAGGTTACTGGGGTAAATAACAGCCTGAATCAAAAACTAGCAGGCACGGAAAACCAAGGCTGGATGAACGCTCATCACGAAACTCGGATCACCAACCTTGTTGGCCTCGCACACGACAGGCTTATCGGTCACCAACAGGAGTCACATCTAAGAAATACGAAGACTTCTGCAGGAAAAAATTTGCAACCTGAGATTGATTTACCTGAGTAGTTACTTTACTTATTCTGGTAATTTTAAGCTGATCATGAATACGAAGAAAGCCTTTCAGATCCTACTCAGCAGCGTAACCGCGCTGGTCGCTATCCAGACCTGCCAAGCTGCCGTAATGCTAACCCCTAACACAGGCACATGGCAGCGACTGAAGTGGACGACATCAGGATCCGGAGGAATCGGAAGTGGTCTGGATTCGGCGAGTCGCGTTCTCGCATGGCCTCAGGATCAAATGTTCCGCATAGGCGGCGACAATGATGTTTTCAATTTCAACGTTCCAGTCGGTTCCAGAGGCTGGATAGACATCACCGACATTAAATCGAACGACGATGGATATGCCCTTCTCGACTTCAATGACAGTCTCGCAACCATCGGCACGGTTGTCGGACCAGGAGGAGATCTCAGCTCACTCGTCGACGATCCTGCAGTGACATTTGCAGACGCAAATTGGGGCTCAGGCTCGTTCGAAGTGCTCGGCAGCGGGGCAGGTGGTGACGTAAACTTTAAGGTTCAACGGAACGTCGGTCACTACGTCAACGCGGGCGGTCTATTTGTCCAGGTTAGGACTGAAGTAATTCCCGAGCCCAGCGGTAGTATGTTAATGCTGCTTGGTCTCGCCGGTATAGCGTCTCGGCGCCGCCGGGCCTAGCGTAGATCGATCGCCCAACACTATTTATTTTTCAAAATGGCCATCGGACGTCTCCGATGGCCGTTTTTAGTTTGAAGCCTTACGAAGAACTCTTAGACTAGGCTCTGTGGAAAAATCGTTCCCTCCTGAGGACCAGCCAGACCCATCGCTAGCAGAGATCGAGGAGCTGAAGCGAGACATCGGCAATCTTCAAAGCCTGATCAATGAATGTGGTGGCGATCAGAGCGATGCACCTGATTTGAAAGAGCTTCCGAAACTTGATGAGCCTGAATCTGACGACCCATTCGCGTCTCGATCACTGGGTAATGGAGAACCGCTCCCCCGCCAACAAACCGACCAGCCTGGTCCCTACGAGCAGCTAGGCGCAACTCAAGAAGGCCGCACGGTCCGAGGACCTCGAGTTCGAAACGCTGAATCTCGCAAGCGTCGCAGCGGCGTGACGACCATACGCTCCGACTGGGCTGATGTACGGAAAGCCAAGCTCTCCTCTCTGAGTCAAGCCGAACCAGGAGTCACGCCCGATGACGAGCCTCTAGAGTCCCGAAAGAATCGGATTGCCTTCGAAGAAGCTAGGCCCAACACCGGACAAAGCGGCGGTAGAGAAATGGCTTGGGCGAAGCAAATCGCAAGGTCAATCTCAGCAATCGTTTTTACAATAGTGTTAATAAGTGTGGTTTTGCTAGCAGTCAACGAGAGAAATCGCACGGGAGAGGATGAAGATTCCAGTGAGGTCGCCGCCCTAGCACGAGAAATCGACCACGTCATCAATGAGTTTGACGACGCAAAGACCGTCATCAGTAATTTCTGGAAAGCCCCCACTATCAAGAGCAAGTTGAGCTACGTGTGGCAAGGAGAACGCGTCGCATCCCTCATGGCCGAGTACTACAATTCTCGGCTGATGCCCAATGAACAAAACTTCGGTTATATTCGGATTCGATCTAGCAAAGCTCGGCATTGTCATTCAGAAGTCCCTCCCGAGTATGTGGTTGCTAGCGCCGATGATCATGTCGGCGTTGTCCACGACTTCATTCTCCGCCCGGAGGGCTCCAGTTACCTTGTCGATTGGGAAGCTTCCGTAGGCTACAACTCGCACCAGCTTTCCAAGCTCATCAATCTTCGCCAGGAAGAGCCTGTCACTCTTCGAGTACTCATCACGCCTGCCAACTATTACAACTACCAGTACTCTGACCAACGCGTGTTTCAATCCTTCGCCTTCCAAGTGGCTGACAAAGATCAGCCTCGATCCTACGCCTTTGCAAAACGAGATAGCAAAGTCGCCAAACAACTCATGCGCTTCTTTTCCAATCGGTCACAGCGGATGGTTGCTGTCACTCTTCAAATGCGCTTTACTGACGAAGGAGATTCAGGAGCAGAGCTGCTCGCCCTCGTGAGCCCACACTGGGTCTCAAAGGAGCCTTAGGCGACAAGGATACCGTGGAGGGCCCTGGAATGATGCGCGAAAAGCTAAATTAGGGAAGCCGCCGTGCCACACGGATACCCGAGTTTTCCACCTCTTGGACTGGATGCTGGGAGTATCGCCACATCTTTCCGATCTGTGTATTCGAATAGTTCCAGCTCGTCCCACGCTGAATCCGATCCCAAGTCGATCGCTTCCCTTCTGTCCACTCAGCAACATTGCCTTCGATGTCGGAAATCCCGTAATAAGACTCGTTTGAGGGGCCTCCACTTGCGACAGTGGTCACATTTCCACTCTCTGCACCCTCCACGTTGCCATCCTGGTTGCTGTCCCATTCAGCTCCCCGAAGATAGTTGGTCACGTTCCCTTGGGAGCCATTCGCCACATCACCGTTCACCTTGGCTAACGCGGGCACAGGCAGATCATCACTGCGTGTGCCATATGTCCAGTATGGTGTGTTGCTTGGGCTGATGGGTTCCATAGGATCGTAGGATGAGCGCATGGGCTCATAATAGGCGCCTTTGTACCACTCGTCCTCACTGGGCAGAAAGTAGGTGGCACCTGGCTTTCGGACGATCTGGCTTGGTGCGGTCCACCCCCCACCGGCGAGGGAAGTGAGATCATACGCACCATCTTCGGTCGTGGATGCCACCATACGTCGGCATCTCGGACGGGGCTTTCCGTTATGGAGCCAGTTGCAATAGCGACAGGCAGAGAGAAACGAAACGTAAATTACTGGTTTGTCTCCCATCAGCGGTTTGACCGAATAGCTATAAGATCCCGGTTCGCCATGTCTTCGAATACCGCCACGAGAACTGCTTTCCATGGAAGAAAAGAACAGATTCTCTACAAAGCCATCGACGAGGCCCCAGTCATCCTCGGAGGCCACGGCATTCAAAAACTCTGCATACTGATCATTGGTGATTTCACATTCTCCCATCTCAAATTCGGTAGACACCGCACCATACCCTGTGCTATCAGTAGGGTTGTCAGGATCTCCTACCGTGACGAAGTCGATTTGATGCTCGACGCCATCCAACACTAGAAACAACTGGAGGAATCCACGAGACACGTTCGACTCCAAAGGCGCCTCGTAATCACGAATCGTCACCGTCGGCGGATTCGTACTGGTATCTGTTGAGACCAGACCTGGCTGATTCGCTGAACTCCCCATTACCCAATCATACGGTTTGGTGCCATCACACAGTTCATAGACACGATCCTTTACCCTCACTTCAAATCTCAGATCCAAAGCATCTGTTCGCCGGGGAAACCTGACGAATAGATAGTGACTTCCCTCAAACTCCAAGATACCTCCCTCTTCTGGACTGACGTCAGCCTTGTTGGGATCTAGATCAAAGGCATACTCCCGCAGATTGGCAATTCCATCAGTATCAGGATCCGCTCCTGGTGCGGCCTCAGCGTCCAAGACATCGACAAAGTGGACCGCAGCCCAGCTATCGTAGGTGTAGGTGACCGCCTGCAGCGAGGCCAAGCCACCCAAGCAAACTAGTGAAAAGGCAATCCTGGAGAAAAACCTTATCATTTTAGGAGAGGGGTTACTATGAGCTAAGAATACACTCATTATATTTATAATTAATATCATGATGGCTTTTGAAATTCGAGCTTGGCGATGCCACATTTTATATTAATCATAGTTTTGATGCTCAGTGGGACAAGTGTTGTTTGCGTAAATGATACTCATTTATTCAATAATTGAGAATACTTCCTGAAGGTTGACTGCCTCATCTAGCCCCATATTCTCAATCATGATAGTCCCCGTGTTACGAGATTCAAGCCAACGCTGGCTCGCTTTTCTAGTCCTGGCTTGCCAAATCTCCCCAGTCAGTGCTGCGACGACCCTATCGCCAGACAGCACCTGGACACAGTTTCGTTGGTTCGGAGATAGCGGATCACTTGAAAGTCTCGACGGTCCATACACGTTCACCGTGCCCACAGGCCAGTTGGGGGTGTTTGACATCACCGATGCCTTCGAAATTGGCGATCGCTTTACGCTGACAGACGGAGACACGATTCTCGGGGTTACCCCAAGTGCCTCGGGAAGTGGATTCACCCGGGACCCTGATGTCGCCTTTGCCTCTTCAACCTGGAGTTCTGCGACGTACGAACTTCAAGCTGGGAGTCACCGCATCGAGCTAGAAACGACAACCTTAACAAATGGCCAGACTCTCGGGGGGGCATTCATCCGTCTTCGGTTCGAAGATCTTGAGCAACTCACTTGGGACACGCCCGCCTCAATAACCTACGGAACGCCGCTCTCCTCAGCCCAGTTAGACGCAGCAGTGCTAGATGGTCGCAGTGGAACCTTCACCTATGCCCCCCCCGCAGGCACGGTTCTCCCAGCAGGAGATGGGCAGGAACTGACGGTTTCCTTCACCCCAACAGATCTAGCGGATCCGCCACTCACCGCCACTGTAGCCATTCAAGTCAGGCGTGCGCCTCTCGCGCTAGAAATCGAATCTATCACAAGAACATTCGGAGAGGCCAATCCATCCTTCACAGCGAGCTACACCGGCTTCGTCAACAATGATACAGAAGCAGACCTCTCAGCAACGCCTACGTTGAGCACAGCCGCAACATCATCAAGTCCCCCTGGCACTTATCCTATCACCGCGAGTGGAACGTTCGATCCCAACTATGACATCACGGTCGCTAACGGAACGTTGACCATCGTGAACGACTCGAGCATTGAAATCACGTGGCCTCCGCCAGCATCGATTGTCTATGGCACACCACTCACCCCCACTGAATTGAGCGCCAGTGTTACCAACGGTATCCCCGGAACATTCACATACACGCCCGCAATCGGCACGGTGCTCAACGCAGGAAATCACACTTTGAATCTAACATTCACGCCAGAAGATCAAGCGTTCGCACCGATTGGTGCATCTCAAATGCTCAGCGTGACACGAACACCTCTTACGATTCGTGCCGATGATAAGGTCGCCACTCAAACAGAATTAGCCAAGCCGCTATCTTTCGTTCTCGTCGACAATCCTGGCAATACAGCGCATTCGAGTGGGCATGGCGCCGTCTCCAGTAGTTTCGAGATCGGCGAATTTGAAGTTACCAACAGCCTCTACACGAACTTCCTCAATGCGGTGGGGAAGAATGATCCGATCACTAACGGGCAGTTCTCGATGAATCCCCCACTCTATAACCCTGAGATGGAACGCACGGCAAGAGGTGGTATTCGTAGATTCGGCAGCGCACCAAACTTCAGCTACCAAGTGAAACCTGGAATGGGAGACAAACCTATCAATTTCACAAGTTTCTGGGACGCCTGCCGATTCTGTAACTGGCTTCACAACGGCCGCCCCGACGGCGATCAAATTGCCACCACTACCGAAGACGGGGCTTACGACCTTACCGATGCCGAAGCCGTTGCCAATAATACGGTATCTCGTAAGCCAGGTGCCCGATTCTTTCTGCCCAGCGAGAATCAGTGGTTCAAAGCAGCCTTTCACGCCCCCGCCGGCTATCGACTTTACGCTACAGGAAGCAACACACAGCCAGCCGCGGCGCTGGCAGACAGTCAAGGAAACGTTACGAACAGCGGTCCAAACGTTGCCAACTATGGGCGCAATGCAGACTGGGACGCCAATCAAAACGGCACGATCGAAACTGAAGTCGTCAATGGCATCCTTGGAGAAGAAGATGGCAATGTGACCAGCGTCGGCGGCACAGGAAGCGTTAGTTTCTACGGTGTCGCAGACATGGGAGGCAACGTCAGCGAATGGACAGACACTGCTCTAGCCAATTGGGCCCGCATCGACCGCGGAGGTTCTTGGAATGGTTCTGAGGCCTTCCTCGTATCCGCCTATCGCGTCCCCAGTCCATTTTCTGAGGAAGTTCAAGATCGTGGCTTCCGAGTTGCCCGGCCAGCCGGTCCCTATGTCGAATGGGTCATCCCCAATCTGTCCGTATCCTACTTCGGCCTCGTCAATGGCGACACGCCCGGCACCATTGGCAGCGCCCCGAGCATCACCACCACTGCCACTCCTGTGAGCAATGACGGGGAATATCCGATCACCGTTTCTGGAGCCTTTGCCACCAACTACCTGATCACCTATCAGTCTGGCAACCTCCTACTCAACAACAAGGCGAACCCTTCGATCAGTTGGTTCTCTCCAGCGGATATCACTTATGGCAACGCCATTACTTCCACTCAGCTCAACGCTTCATCAGCAGGCGTTCCGGGCATCTTCACCTACGAGCCAACCTTAGGCGCTATGTTAGACGTTGGCACCCACGCTCTCATCACGACGTTCTTGCCAACGGACACAAGCAACTTCAACCCAGTCACCACAAAAGTCTCAATCATGGTGACACCAGCCCCACTCACCATTCAGGCTGACGACATCACGCTCACGAGCCCAGACGTTGATCTAACAGCAACCTATGAAGGTCTGGTCAACGGGGATACGCCCAGCGACCTCTACGTGCCAGTCAATCTGGATACCGAGTTCACCTCTGCAAGCGAGCCGGGCACTTACCCCATCACCGCGAGTGGTGCCTCCTCTCCAAACTATAGCATCATCTACATAGATGGCACCTTGACGCGCGCAGAGCATATCCAGCCTCCCCTAACGTGGGGTATCCCCGCACCGATCACCTATGGAACCGCAATCGGTGAGAGCCAGCTGAATGCGACTACCGATGAAAGCATCGGTGGCTCTTTCTCCTACACACCTCCTCTGGGCACTTTCCTCGAGCCGACGCAAAGCGCTATGCTCGAAGTCGTCTTCACCCCAAACGACACGTTCAATTACGAATCGGTCAGCACCTCTGTTTCGCTCGTTGTCACCAAGGCACCGCTCACCCTCACCATTGCCAATGCCCAACGTGCTGCCGGTGTCGCAAATCCCACCTTCAGCGCATCCTACAGCGGCTTTATGTTAGAGGATACCGAAGCGAACCTAGAGAACGCCTTCATGTTGGAAACGACGGCAACCATCGAATCCGCCCCGGGCACTTATCCGATCACCGGTTCAATCGCGACCGACCCCAATTACGACATTACCATTATACCCGGTACCTTGACGATTGCACCCAAGGGTGTGCCCTCCTCGAATTGGCCAGCACCGACACCACTCACCTATGGTCAAGCCCTATCAGATACCCAGCTAAACGCTCTGATCGCCGAGGAAATCCCCGGCCAATGGAGCTACCAGCCAGCTATCGGAACGATCCTCGAAGTGGGTAGCCACATACTCTCTGCCACCTTTACACCCGACAATCTTTTCGCCTACGAAGGCACGAGTGCCACTGTCTCCCTGACTATCCTGCCGGCGCCACTCACCATCCGCGCCCGCGACGTGGAACGCTCCTTTGGCGAAGAGAATCCCGTCCTTGGCTTCGATTATGTCGGCTTCGTCAATGGAGACTCTCCCACAGCAATCGATCAACGACCTACCATCAGCACAACGGCCACCAAAGAAAGTACCCCTGGAACTTACCCAATCGTTCTAGCGAATGCGACCGACGCGAACTACACCATCACTCTTTTCAATGGTACCCTCACTGTGCTCGAACCTGACGTGCTGCCTCTCCCAGAGCTCTTCTTAGCCCGTCTCGGAAATGAGATTTCCCTATCCTGGGATCACCGCGAGGATGTCGGTCTCGAACAAAGCGAAACCCTGATAGAATGGATGCTATTGAATCAAGAGATTCCCATCACCGACGGAATCGCGAACTGGGTATTCACACTTCCTGACGAGGCAGCCACCAAGCCTCTCTCTTTATATCGACTTGTTCGCGTCCCCAAGGAGAGTGATCGTTAGGCCGTTCGCGCCGTCACCCACTTGCCAACGCGCTTCACGTTCATGATTGCAAAGCCAGCCTTCTCCGCTGCGGCCAGAGTCTCTGTTTCCTGCTCTCGCAGAATGCCCGAAATAATAAGCGTGCCGTCCGGCTTTAGCCCCTGGCGCATCTTTGGAAACGTCGCGATCAGAATCTCTGAAAACATGTTCGCCGTGATCACGTCCCACGCAGCTTCCTGGGGCTCCCAAGCAAGCACATCCTCGGCCTCAATCTTCACAGCATCCTGCGCAAGCCCGTGCGTCAGCACATTCCGATCCGCCACCGGCACGGCCAGGGGATCATTCTCCCATCCCAGCACCTGCGAAGCCCCTAGCAGTTTCGCCGCAATAGCGAGGATTCCAGTCCCCGTGCCCAAATCCAAGAGCGACCACGAGTCGCGCTCCTTCGCCACGTCTACGAGGAAACGCAAACACGTCGCCGTCGTCTCGTGCTCGCCCGTGCCAAAGGCCAGCTCGGCAGGAATGATGATCAGTTTTCTGCCGGGATACGTTTTTCGAAGCCTCGCCTGCGCCTCGGGCTCCATCGTCGAAGTGATCACCAAACGGTCTCTCACTTTCACCAGAATCGGTCTCACTCGGACCGATTGCCAATCCTCATCTGCCAATGCCACCACGCTTCCGCCGAACGCTTGCACAAACCCAGATCCATCATCACCCTCATCCAAAAAGACCTCCACTTTCAGACGTTGTCTCCCAGCTACCGAAGTGATTGCAAAGCGGCCCTCGGCCTGAACTTCCATACGCGACTCCCAAAGAGCTTCGTCCTCAGGACTAATGAATTTCTTCCAAACTGGCGGCATGTGTGAACGATAGTTTTAGAGACGGTGCGAGACGAACTGACCAGAGAGGTTTCGTTCAAAGAGATCCAGCAAGTGTTGATGATGCGTAAAGACAAGAATTTGCGTCTTCTGTGAGAGATTCGCAAGAATCGGTAACAAGGCCGTCGTACGCTCATCATCAAAAGTCATCAAAAGATCATCCAGGACCAAGGGCATAGGGGAATACGTTGACAAATGCAGGTCGATCGCCGCAAATCTCAGCGCCAAGTAGAGCTGATCCGCAGTCCCTTCCGACATCGCGGTCGTTTCGATAAAGCTGCCATCTTCACGAACTCCGACCAGCTTGGGCACATTCTTCTCCGTCATCTGCGCCGCTACTTTGGCGAATCCTCCGTTGGTTAGTGCGGCGAAGTAGGTGCTCGTACTCTCGATCATGGGTCCTTGCGTTCGCTCCCGATAGATCTCGATCTGCTCCCGGAGGAACTGAATCGCATGCTGAAGTTCCATGAAGCGTCGCACGTCAGAAACAATGGAAGAGAGATGCAGCTCCGCCTGTTGCTGCTGGACCGCTGCGGCATCACTCGCTTGCTGTAGCTGAGCGTCTTCCGCCTTCAGCACATTTAACTGCTCACGCGCCGTATCCCGGGCTCCTTGGTGCTCTGGCAGGACACGTTCCAGCTCAGCCTTCTCACCCTGAAGCTCGTCCTCGGATGAGCCCGTTGCCTCCTCAATGAATCTCTCCAGCGACTGCCCGCCTGACATCGACGCCAAATTGGATTCCGCCTTAGCAATCCCCTTTCGACACTCGGACTTCCTTTCAATCTCAGCGAGTGTCGTTTCCAGAGCACCCATGTGCGCTGCCCCACAGATTTCTCGCAACTCTGTCACTGCAGCGCTCGCAGATTCCAAGGCCGCTTTGTCGTGAGACCGCTTCTCCTCGGCAGCGTCAATGCTCGCCTGCAGCACCTTGGCCTGACTCTCGGCCGACTTAGCCGTCTCGAGTTCTGCCCAAAGCTGCCCCACCTCAGTGGCATGATTCTCTTGAGACGCTTCCGGTCGCACGGCTACGAGCCGCGCATCCATGTCTTGAATCGCGTTCTCTTCCTGTGTGATCCGTTGTTCCAACTCCTCCACAGCACTGGCCAAGTCTTGCAGCCGCTGAAGCCCATCAATCGGCGCAGGAAAGCGGGCCGTCAGCTCCCCTAGCACGGCCTGTTGCCGCTCGCGTTCTGCTTCAGCCTTCTCAATCGCCTCCTCGGCATCAGCGGATTCACGCTTGAGCTGAGCCTGGCGTTTCACCCTTTCTTGGTGCGCACCAGTGGCTTCTGCAAGGCTCGCCAGGCGCTCTTCTAACAACGCCACCAGCGAGCCGAACTCAGCGTCCGAATGCACTAGCGCCTCTGCCAAAGCCTCATGGGCACCGCCCACTTCCTGGGCCAACACTTCCACCTCATCCTCCACCTCCGCCATCCTATCAAGCACCTCGCGTAGCTCTCTCCAATCTGTCACCCACCCGATCAGGTCGTGCGGAGGTTGCACCGGCGCTGGAATGGCCGCACAACGACTCTCCCACTCCTCCTGCCATTGATCGCATTCTGCGCTCAGTTTCCCCAGAGTCGAAGAAGCCAGTTCTCGCTTTCCGTTAAGATCCGCAATCGCGCGTGCATGATTCTCGGCTCGGGCTATCTGCTCTGCGTGGCTCCGCAAGCTATCGGCCACCTCATCTGCTTCTCGCACTTCTCTAGGCAAGACCTTTCGCGAAGCAGCCTCGCCTTCTAATGCTGCAGTCAAATGCTCATCACGCTCTCGACGCTTCTTCGCGAGATCATCCTCGGTGTGGCGAGCCCCCTGTTCACGCAACGTCGCCAGCGCTGTTTCCTCATCGTGTATTCGTCGATCAAGATCTGACCGTTCGTCCCCCACTCGCTCAATCCGTTTCTCAAGACCATCGAGGCGCGCCTTCTCCTCATGGATGGTTTCCGTAGAGGGTGGTGCCAATTGCTGAACTTTATCGACAGCAAGATCAGCGAGGCTCAGCCGCGCTGCCAGTGTCTCGTTAGCGCGAGACAGTTTCTTAAGTTCAGCCGTCAGCTCGGTCTTCCGGCTGCGCGCCGTCTCTGCAGAACGCGCCCGCTCTCTCAGCGCCTTCAGAACAGTGGAACTCTCAGGTGCAGACACCACTGATAATTCTTCCACCAGAGCCGCACTTTCCTTCGACACCCGCGCCATCGTCGCCTTTGCCAAAGTCACTTTACTGGCCGCCTCTGCCAAACCGTCTTTCAGGCCCTCGGCCTTCTCCACCAAATCGGTGGTGACTTTAGGCGCACTAGTAAGATCGACCATGGTAAGGCCAAGCTTCTCAAGCGCCTGCCCCAGTTGAGTCGACTTCGCCTCATGCTCAGCACGAAGCGGTGGCATCGCACGCTTTCGACTCAGATGCGCGTCGAGTGCTTGGTAAAGGTGCTCGATCTTCTCGGATCGCTTCAAGATCTCTGGTTGTGTCTTCACGGCTGCCAACTGTTCACGCAAGCCTCCCAGTTGGTTCTCGCGCACCGCTACGGATTGCTCACACTCACGAACTTGCTCCCGTGCTTGTTTCACACGCTCCACAAAGTCATCAGCAAGCTCTGGCAGATACGCCAATTCCTCTAGTCCCTTTCGTGCATGGGCCAACTGTGAAATAATCGGCAACGCGCTGAGCAAACGCTCCACCGCACGCAAACGCTGCTGTGACTTGCGCTGCACTTCATCTACTCTATCAAATTCTTCTTGAGCAGCTTTCAAGGCCTTCTGGAGTGTCTTCCAGGCCGTGACCTTTGTCGTCGCTTCTCGAGACGCCTTCTCGCACTCCTTAAACGCCTTCATTGCCACTGGAATCCTCACCTTCGTCGACCGCCCTTTGAAAAGCCCATCAGCACCCTCCTGCAACTTGGCGATCGCGGCATCGATATCCGTGCTCCCAAGACTAGCTGAGAACAATGCGGACCCCAGTTCGCCTTCACCCGCAATCAGTGCACCCGCACCATCTCTAAGCGACTCCGTATCCAGGCCGAACATCGAGCTGAAGAACCCGCTATCCACAGGCCCAAGAAACGCCTTCAGCAAGGTGTCCGGCAACACATTCCCATCGGCATCCAGCAACGTGTTTGCGTTCCCCTTCTTTCGCTGAAAGAATAATCGCTCTTCCTCACTTTCAGAAATCGTCGCGCCAATTCGCAGTTTTTGATGGGCATGCAGGAAATTGTCAGTCGACCGCGGAGGAATCCCAAAGAGAAGATGATCGATCGCACGTAAGAGCGAACTCTTTCCTCTCTCATTCGCCCCATAGATCAAGTGAAGATCATTCGAGTTCGACTCGAAGGTAAGCGAGAAATCCGTGAACGGCCCAAACGCCGGGATCTGGAGCTGATCAAATCTCATGCGTCGCGGACGAGGTGAGCGCATCGATCACGAGCGCAGTGACGTTTTCCTTCAGCGCGTGATCTGACTGAGCCAGTTCTCCCTGAGCAGACACCGGAAGCTTCCCCAGCAAATCCATCACATTGCTAGGATGCTCAGAAACATCGATTGCGCGCAGCGCCTCCACCACCTGGGCCGTTAGCTCACTCTGCCCAGCCAGTTGGTCTAGATCAACTGGCGACTGGGTCCGCAAGCGGATGCGCTCCACCCAAATCTCGTCGCTCACTTCCTGCGCCACGTTGACCACTTCTGCACGCCACGCTTCCTTTCCAACATGCAATTCACTGTGAAGTGGTGTCTGACCTGAAAGCGTTAGGCGGACACAGAGTAAACGCGGGGACGCACCCGCCGCTGCTTCCATCACTGCCGTTCGAATCTTTCGTAGCGCGGCGTTCCGGTCTTCGATGCCTCCCAAATCAACCTCACACTGCTCCCAGCGCACGACATCGAGCGCTTTGAATTCTAAGCTCTCCACCGCAAGGTCATCATTCACCGCAACCACATAACAGCCGCGCTCGCCTGGCTCTCGAGCATGACGTCCCTGGATGTTGCCACTGTAAACAATGTGCGGCGATTCGTGGAGCACCGCGTGCAGATGAATATGCCCCAAAGCCCAATAATCATAGTGTTTCGTCAGGAGATTCGCCACCGTACACGGCGCATAAGCCGCATGAGGTGAATCGCCAATCGAACAGTGCAGGAGCCCAATGTTGAATCGCCCCTCAGTCGCCTCCGGATAGCTCAGCGAAAGATTCTCCGTCACGCTCGCCGTAGCAAACCCCTGACCGTGAAACGTCACCGGCAAGGTCGGGTGCTTAATGGACTTTGGCTTTCTTACCCGAAACGCCTGCACATTCTCTGGCAACGACAGCGACTTCGTGATCTTCGACTCCGCATCGTGGTTTCCCGAGATTAGATACACCGGAATGCCCGCTTCCCGAAGGCGAAGCATCTGTCGATTGAAAAACAGCCCGGTGTTAAAGTCCGGCCAATCACCATCATACACATCTCCAGCAATCAGAAGGAAATCGACGTTCTCTTCCAGACACAACCCAACCAAATTCTCCAACGCACGGCGACTGGCACCTCGAATCTCGTCCTCGGGCGCCCCTTCACGCTGCGAGAGTCCCCGTAACGGGGAATCCAGATGAATATCAGCAGCGTGAATGAAACGAAACACGCCCCAGAATTCAACGGCCGCCAGCAAAAGTCCAACCAGGACTTGCTGGCCTCACCCCGACGACCATTCTAAAAGTTCCAGCGTACGCCAGCAAAAACCACGTATGAGCTATCGAAATCGAGGTCGACTTCAGAGATCCCATTGTCGATCTCAAAGGTATCGAGGTATTGGTAGCGAATACCTGCCATCAGGCTCCAATTCGATGACACTTGGTAACCCAGAGCCACCTGAGCATACGCACCAAAGAGAAACTCGTCATCGCCTTCATAAGCACTAAATCCAGCTGAGTGCGTGGTCTCCAGATCCGCGTCGATGTAGGCCGCTGTCAGACCCACACTGGCTTGGCCATAGAAGCGGTCGGTGAAACGGCGCTCGAAACAAGGTCCCACATTCGCATGGATCAGATCGGCATCGAAATCGTGCTCCAACGTGAAGAACTGGCCGAACTCATCAAAACCGCTATGGCGATCCTCCATCTCCACCTGTGAGTAGCCTACTCCAACTCGGATTCCCCAAAGATCCTGTGCCGATGGGTCCGCTGACAGAATACGCTCATAGAAGATCTCGCCTCCAAGAGCGAAATCAGCGTCCTCTGACTGAGTAATCGGGGTGGTCGGCGACTTCTTGGTGAACGCATTACTAAGGATCTCTGCGGAGATACCGAGGCCACCATTCGCAAGGACACCTACCCGATTACGAGAGACCTCTGGAATCTCGACGTGAATTTCGATAGCCGGCTCGTCCTCGTCCTTCCCGTAGCTCTTGCCATGCCCGCTCTTACCCACGGAAGTGGGACCAGCAACAGCACAGTGAATGGCCAGAGAAAGGCTGGCCCCAAGGAAGAAAGCACGACACGTCATGATAGATAACCAAGTAAACATCAATTATATTAATAATTTTTATAAATTCAAGAATTATAGCGCCGGTATCTACAAGTCTCCTCCGGGGTGCCTCTAGTCCTCGGACCAACAAGCGCCTCCGCCTGGTGGTCCTCCTAGGCTTGCTCCGTACTCTTCGCGATCGCCCGGCGACGTTTCCAAAGATCGATC
>JAACDM010000300.1 GCA_009936795.1 Verrucomicrobiaceae bacterium
CCTCGATCTTGTCATGCGTGGCTTTCTCGCTCTCATCCTGCCTGGGACGTCTGCTTAATTCGCGTCCGCGCCGCTCTTTCCATTCCTCCTTGAAATAACGCCATGGCTATCATTCCCGCTCCTCAGGACCAATGGTATGTCGTTCACGTGCTCTCCGGACAGGAAGGTAAAGTGCGCGACAACATCAATCGCCGTATCGCCTCCGAGGAGATGAGCGATTGCATGTTCGAAGTCCTAGTGCCTACGGAGATGGTCTCTGAGGTTAAAAAGGGCAAAAAGACGTCAAGTAAGCGTAAGTTCTTCCCGGGCTACGTCATCGTGAACATGCACCTCCTAGAGGCCGATGGCAGCTTGAATGACCGCACGTGGTATTTCATTCAGGAGACTACGGGTGTAATCAATTTCGCTGGCAACAAGACTCGTCCGATGCCGATGCGCCCGACGGAGGTCGAGCAGATGCTTGCCCAGATCAAAGAGCGCGAAGAAGATGAGAAGCCCCGTATTACCCACGAGGTGGGTGACACCGTCAAAGTGGCGGATGGTCCCTTCGAGAGCCAAAACGGCATGGTCGAGGAGATCGACCACGATAAAGGCAAGATCATGGTGTCCGTGGATATCTTCGGCCGGAAGACCATCGTCGAGCTCGAGAACTGGCAAGTTGAGACTGCGTAGAAATCGGACGTTGCCTTTCTCGGAAACTGGTTTAGTCCCTTCCTCCCCGCTCTAAAAAACTTTTTAAAACGTACGTCATGGCCAAAGAAATCGTCTCCACCATCAAGCTCCCAATCCCCGCTGGGCAAGCCAATCCCTCGCCTCCTGTGGGTCCTGCTCTTGGTCAGAATGGGGTGAATATCATGGAGTTCTGCAAGGCATTCAACGCGGCCACGCAGAAGCAGGCTGGCGACGTCTTGCCCGTGGTGATTTCCGTTTTTAAAGACAAGTCGTTCACCTTCATCACAAAGTCCCCGCCCGCGGCAGCGCTGATCAAGAAAGCGGCAGGCATTGCCTCCGGCTCTGGCGAGCCCCACAAACAGAAAGTGGGAACCCTGACCAAAGCGCAGCTCCTCGATATTGTGAAGGTGAAGATGAAGGACCTAAACGCGCGCGATGAAGAAGCGGCTTGCAAGATCATCGCCGGCACCGCACGCCAAATGGGCGTCGATATCGCTGAGTAATCCTTAGAATTAGATTTCCTGGGTAGGCGTCCTGCCTACACGGACCCCTGAAGAACCAACCAACCACTGCAGGAGAAGCTTCACCGCTTCAATTGAACTGCTTGTTAATATGCCAAAGAAACGCAGCAAACGTTACTTGAAGGCGGCCGAATTGGTCGATCCTGAGAAAGACTACTCCCTCGAGGAGGCCGCTGGGATTATTAAGAAATGCCCGGCTCCTAAGTTTGATCAAACGGTCACCATCTCCTTCAAGATGGGGATCGATCCTCGTCAATCCGACCAAATGGTTCGTGGAACCTGTCCGCTCCCTCACGGAAGTGGTAAGGAGGTCCGCGTCTTGGTCTTCGCCAAAGGCGACGCTGCTGCCGCTGCTGAAAAAGCCGGCGCAGAACTCGTCGGTTACGAAGACATGCTGACCAAGGTCAAAGAGGGCTTTACCGATTTTGATGTGGCCGTGGCCACGCCAGACGCGATGTCCGAAGTGCGTAAGTTGGGCCGGGTTCTCGGACCACGTGGTCTGATGCCGAATCCCAAGACGGGCACGGTCACGGATGACACCGCTGCTGCGGTCAAGGCTGTGAAAGCTGGTCGGGTTGATTTCAAGCTGGACCGCAATGGCAACATTGCTGTTCCCGTAGGGAAAGCGAGTTTCACCGAGACGCAACTGACGGAGAATGCTCTCGCCGTCATCGAGTCAGTGCAGCGCGCTAGGCCAGCTAGTGCCAAGGGCCGCTACATCAATGCGGCGACGATGTCAGGGACGATGAGCCCTGGTATGAGTCTCCAATCCTCCATCTACCACATCGCCTAACCCTTACTTTTTTATTCCGATGCAAGTAGAGAAGAATATCATTATCGACGACCTGATGGAGCGCGTGAATGTGTCTCCGTTCATGCTCGTTACGGATTTCACGGGCCTGACCGTGGGCCAGTTCGAAGAGCTCCGTGTCCGTCTTGAGGGTGTGAGTTCCAAGATCCACGTCACGAAGAACAGCTACATCAAGCGGGTCATCAAGGACGCTGACCTTCCCGAAGGCCTTACTGACTGCCTTACTGGGCAGACGGCGATTGTCACCGGCGAGGAAGATGTTTGTGGCGCTGCGGAGGTGTTAAAGAACTTTGAGAAAGAGTTCGAGCGTCCTTCGGTCAAGATGGGCGTGCTCGACGGCAAGTTGCTGAGTCAGGCAGAAGTACAGCAGATCGCTGATCTTCCGTCTCGCGAACAGCTCCTCGGCCAACTCCTCGGCCTCTTGCAAGCTCCAGCGACCAGCCTCGCTCGCTTGCTCAACGAGCCTGGTGCGCAGATTGCTCGCGCCATGCAGGCCCACGTCGATAAAGGCTAACCTAGGGATCCTCGACCTCATCCAAATCTTTCTTGGGGCAAGTCCTCTTAGGTCCTGCTCCTTTGAATACCCACACAAACCTAAACGGTTCCTCGTCGGGCTCGCGGCTGCGAGACTCAAATTTCCCAGAGCTCTGGGGAGCGACGATACCAACTAAAATACTATGGCAGACATTGATAAACTCGTAGAAGAACTCAGCGGCATCACTTTGCTCGAAGCAGCTGATCTTGTAAAAGCACTCGAAGACAAGCTCGGCGTGAGCGCAGCGGCTCCTGTGGCTGTGGCCGCAGCTGGTGGTGGCGGCGGTGACGCGGCTCCCGCAGCAGAGAAGACGGAATTTGACGTCATTCTCGCTGAAATCGGTGGCAACAAGATCAGCGTTATTAAAGAAACGCGCGGCTGTGTTGCTGGTCTCGGTCTCGCCGATGCCAAGAAGCTCGTTGAAAGCGCTCCTTGTCCTTTGAAAGAAGGCGTAAGCAAGGAAGAAGCCGAAGAGATCAAGACGAAGATGGAAGCTGCTGGCGCAAAGATCGAGATCAAGTAATCTCGTCTTTCCCCATTTTCTACTTTGTTAAGCAATTCACGTTTAGCCCAGTGCCAGCTCGCCGAGCTGGCCTGTGGCTAAACGCTTTTACGGGTGGCCCCTCGCCCGTCGCGTGACTTTCTTGGTGATTGTTAAGGTTTTCCTTGCACAATCCAGTTCCTTACCTTGCGTATTGACCTCAGCCCTATCGTCGTCCGAGCCCGTTAGTTTTTAGAAATTTGTCAAGCCCGCGATCCTTCATGGATCGACCGGGCTTTTTCCCGTCTTTAGTCCACCAACGCCCGTTAACCCGTCCAATCCCTCAACCGATCGCCGCAGCCTATGTCAGAGAGAGTACTATTTGGAAAGATCGAGGAACCGATCGAGCCGCCGAATCTCATCGAGATTCAGCTTCAATCTTACGTCGAGTTCCTTCAGCAAGACAAAGCCCCTTCTAAACGAAATGACGGCGGCCTCCAAGCCGTCTTCAAAGAAGTTTTCCCAATCACGAGTTATGACGAGAAGGTCACACTCGACTTCATGAAGTATGAAGTTGGCGAGCCCAAGCTCACCAACCTCGAATCTCAGCGTGATGGCGAGACTTACAGCGCGCCACTCTACGTCTGGTTCAATCTCACAGACGAGACTGGCACAAAGGAAGAGCGCGTCTACATGGGGGAGCTCCCTCTTATGACCAGCCGAGGCACCTTTGTCATCAATGGTGCCGAACGTGTCGTCGTCAGTCAACTGCACCGTTCACCTGGAATCTGTTTCGAGCGTTCCTATCACTTGAACGGCAAGGAACTCCATGCGTTCCGCATCATTCCTGACCGCGGTTCTTGGTTGGAAGTTCAATTCGATACGAATGACCGTCTTTACGTTTACTTGGATCGCCGCCGCCGTCGTCGGAAGTTCCTCGCAACCACGTTCCTGCGGGCTATCGGGTTCAGCACCAACGAGGATATCGTGAAGGAATTCTTCACCGTTGAGACACTCAAGCTGAAAGAGGAGATGGATGAGGAAGCGTTGAGTTCGAAGGTGACCTACGCCGACGTGCTCGATGGTGAGATCATCGTTTGTAAAGCTTTTGAGCCGCTCACGATTGGTGTCGTGCGCCAGCTTCTTGCCCTTGGCCAGAAGTCCCTCAAGGTTGTCGATACGAATGAGGATGAGATTCTCATTAAGTCGCTCAAGAAAGATCCGGCGACGAACGAAGAGGAAGCTCTCAAGGACATCTATAAGCGTCTTCGCCCTGGTGATCCGCCAACGGTGGCCAACGCCCGTGCGTTGCTGAAGCGGCTGTTCTTCGATCCGAAGAAATACGACCTTACGAGAGTCGGCCGTTACAAGCTGAATCAGAAGCTGGGCCTCAAGGTGGACGGGAACGAGCGTGTGATGACCTCGCACGATTTCTTAGCAGCTTTGAAATACCTCCTTCAGGTCAAGCAAGGCAACGGTGTCCTCGACGATATCGATCACCTTGGTAGTCGCCGCGTGCGCGCCGTGGGTGAGTTGCTCGCCAACCAGTGTCGTCTGGGCCTTGCTCGTACGGAGCGCTTGGTCAAAGAGCGCATGACCTTGTTCGATGTGAACTTGGAAGGCATGTCGCCTCAGAAGCTTGTCAATCCGAAGGCGCTTAGCGCTGTCGTCCGTGACTTTTTTGGGCGCTCACAGCTCAGCCAGTTCATGGACCAGACGAACCCGCTGTCTGAGCTGACGCACAAGCGTCGTTTGTCAGCGTTGGGGCCAGGTGGTCTCAACCGCGACCGTGCTGGTTTTGAGGTGCGCGACGTGCATCCTTCTCACTACGGCCGAATTTGCCCGATTGAGACCCCTGAGGGTCCTAACATTGGATTGATCAACTCCATGAGCTGCTTTGCGCGGATCAATGAGTTTGGGTTCATCGAGACGCCTTATCGCTGCATCGACAACGGTAAGGTGATCGACAAGATCGAGTATCTCACCGCTGACCAGGAAGAGAATTACTCCATTGCTCAGGCGAACAACCCGATGAAGAAGACGGGTGCTTTCGTCAATTCGACCATCACGGTGCGTTACCGCGGTGAGTTCATGGATATTGATCCGAAGGAATGTAAATACATGGATGTCTCGCCGAAGCAGCTTGTTTCGGTTGCTGCTAGTCTGATTCCATTCCTTGAGCATGACGACGCTAACCGCGCGCTCATGGGATCAAACATGCAGCGCCAGGGTGTGCCTTTGCTTACCGCAGATGCGCCTCTCGTCGGCACCGGCATGGAAGCCAAGGCGGCGCGTGATTCACGAGCGGTGGTCGTGGCTGAGTGTGATGGAGTCATTGCTGCTTCCACTGCTGAGCGCGTGGTCGTGTCTAAGGACGGTGAATTGCCAATCTCAGACATTGAGTTCCTCACTCGCCCCGAGCAGTTGAAGAGTGTTCCTAGCAAAGGTCTCTACGTTTACCCATTCCGCAAGTTCATGCGTTCTAACGCTGGCACCTGCATGAACCAGACGCCACTCGTCAAGCGTGGTGATAAGGTGAAGAAGGGTGATGTGTTAGCGGATGGCCCTTGCACCGAGCTTGGCGAACTCGCCATCGGTCGTAACGTGCTCGTCGCGTTCATGTCATGGAACGGCTACAACTTTGAGGACGCCATCGCGATCTCAGAACGCGTGGTGAAAGACGATGTCTACACGTCGATCCACATCGGTGAATACGAAGTGGGCGCACGCGATACCAAGCTTGGCCCTGAAGAGATCACTCGCGACATTCCAAATGTCGGTGAAGAAGCGCTCAGCGACCTCGGTCCTGACGGCGTGATTCGCGTCGGAGCTGAAGTGAAGCCTGGCGATATCATGGTCGGTAAGATCACGCCGAAGAGCGAGACGGAGCTGGCTCCTGAGGAGCGCCTTCTGCGCGCGATCTTTGGTGAGAAAGCGGCGGATGTGAAAGACACTTCTCTCCGTGTGCCATCCGGCACGACGGGAATCGTCATGGACGTGCGTGTGTCTTCTCGTAAGGACTTGTCTTCTGAAGAGAAGCTCTCGCCGACTGAGGTGAAGAAGCAGTACAAGACGATCGAAGAAGACTACAAGAAGAAGAAATCCGACCTCACCGATCAGTTGACGGAGAAATTGTCTGATATCTTGTTAGGTGAAAAGATTCCGTTAGACGTGGTCAACGAGCAGACGGGTGAAATCATCATCCCAGCGAATCGTAAGATCACCAAGACGCTCCTTCGCAAGCTTGCGGCCGTTTACGACCACATCGAAATCGACCCGAGCCCGATCCGGAACAAGATCGTTGAAATCACGCAGTCGTTTGAGTCCAAGTTCACGGACATCGAGAACGAGCGTGAAACCGCCATGGACCGCATCGAGAGCGGTGATGAAGTCGATCCTGGCATCATTAAACAGGTGAAAGTGTTTATTGCCAAGAAGCGCAAGCTGAGTGTCGGTGACAAGATGGCTGGTCGTCATGGGAACAAAGGAGTGGTCGCCACCGTGGTTCCTGAAGAAGACATGCCATTCCTCGACGATGGAACGCCAGTAGATATCATCTTGAACCCACTCGGGGTGCCTAGCCGAATGAACGTTGGGCAGGTCCTGGAAACCCACCTCGGTGTGGCTGCCAAGGCCCTCGGCATCAAGATCGGCACGCCAGTCTTCGATGGTATCCCTGAGTCCAAGATCGTTGAGTATCTGGAGGAAGCCAAGAAGGTGGACGGCTACTCCTGGATCAACATCAGTGGCAAGTCGACGCTCTATGATGGGCGCACCGGGCGTTCCTATGACCAGGACGTCGTGGTAGGCTACATCTACATGCTGAAGCTCGGTCACCTGGTGGCTGATAAGATTCACGCACGTGCGGTTGGCCCTTACTCGCTCGTCACGCAGCAGCCACTGGGTGGTAAAGCGCAATATGGTGGCCAGCGCTTTGGTGAGATGGAGGTGTGGGCGCTGGAAGCTTATGGCGCTGC
>JAACDM010000301.1 GCA_009936795.1 Verrucomicrobiaceae bacterium
TACAAGCAATGTTCCTGGTGGGCCTGGGAGTTCAACTCGGTTTCTTAATATCGTTCCAGCTTCTGCCAATAACCGCATTGCCGCTTTTAACAACGTAGACTACACGGGCCGCATTGAGAACGATGTACTGGCGTTCTCGATTGATATGCGTCGCCCGTTGAATAAGCCCGATCTTGAAATGCGGCTCGTCTTGATGGGTCCATCCGACCGTGATCGCTGGACCTCGACGATATCCCAAACGGTAGCGGGAAATGGGTTGTGGACGACTTACCTGTTCTCTATAAAGGAAGCCGATCTGACACGTGTCTTCGGTACAGGAACGTACAGCCAGCTGGTCGCAGCGCTCGATCGATTGATGATCCGCTGGGACGACGACACGCCAAGTTCGAGAGGAACCTCAGGCGGAACAGGTTCTCTAGGAATCGATAACGTGTTGGCGATCTCCGAACCCACTGGTTTTGATGTCTGGACTACGGAAGACATTCCTATTGGAAGTGATCGCACCTTCGCCGGTGATGGAGACGGCGATGGCGACACCAATGGCTATGAGTATAGTGTTGGTACCGACGGTGGGGTCTCGGATACCGATTCTGATCGGAAGCTGCGCCTAACTCCAAAGCTAGGCGGGGCAACGATGGACATCGAGTTCGGCTTTCTTCCTGGCAATACCGAGTTGATCTGGATTGTGGGGCGCAACAACGATCTTGGTCAGTTTGGAGAGATCTATCGCCGAGACGACGGGATCGAAACGCTGGGCACGGATATCGAAGCAATGATCAACCCGGCGGACAGTAGTAAACTGATCGTGACGGATAAGAATCCAGGCACACGCGCATTTTATCAATTGAGTGTGATTCTCAAGCCCTCGCCCTGATCTTAGTCCAGCTCGACGACGCGATAGAAACGTGGGTTTGCATCTTCACCAACGGATTCACTCAAAGACGTCGTCATGTCGCCAGCAGTCACTTCGCCAACAGGCGCTCATTCGCCTGGAAGAAAGCTCTCACTGAATTCCAATCGGTAATTCTTCCCCGGCTCTGAGTCCCAACGAATAGTATCGTAACGGGGTCACTGAATGAGATGGCACTCAATCGCTCCTTCGGTCGGCGGTTTATCAAAGTCTGCGAGGATGATCTTGTTGTCGATCCCTTGATGTGGTCGTTCTCGATTGTAGAAGATTTCCACCTCAGAGAGTGCTTTCCGCAGTGAGCTCTCTCCAAAGAATATCATTCGGTCTACACACAATTCCTTGGCGGTGCGTACCCATCGCTCAGCGAGTGAATTCAAGTTCGGACTTCTCCTCGGAAGCCGAATGGTTTTCACCCCTCCACTTCGAAGGATCATCCGAAACGACTTCGAAAACTGCGGAGCTCGATCATGTATCAAGTATCGGTATCCGTTAAGGAAGCCACCCAGACAATCCGTCAAGTTCAGCGCGATCTGTTTCATCCAATCGTCACGGGGTTCAGGAACGAGTCCGACTACCCTTACTTCCCGCGTTGCCAGGCGAATGACGAACAGAACGTGATAGCGAATCAGGCCTCGCGCCGTCCATACCTCCGTCGTGAAGAAGTCCGTAGCCGCCATGACGTTCCAGTGACTCCTGAGGAACTCCGCCCAGCTCATTCCCTTTCTCCGATCCGGCGAAGCTTTGGTTCCCGCTCTCTTCAAGACACAGGCGATCGACCTTCGGCTCACGTCATGTCCAAGATTTAGCAACGCTCCTTGAATCGAACCGTAGCCCCACCTACGGTTTTCCTTGGCGAGTTGAATGACCAAATCGCTGAGGGGGACCTTTATCCTGGGCCGTCCCATGCGCTTGGCGCTTGAATCATCTTTCTTCGCTATCAGTCGCCGATGCCAAGCCAACAAGGTCTGCGGAGTAACGATCGCCGCCATTTCCTTGAGCTTTCCAATTTTGATCCTCTTGGCTTTTCTCGCCAAACGGCGACGCTGTTCGTCCGTAAATCGCAATCGTTTGGGCCCATGCTGCTCACGCAGCACCCGAACCTCCTCTCGCAGATACTCGATAACCTCTTGCTGATTTTTATTCAACCTGCCGGCAAGGCA
>JAACDM010000302.1 GCA_009936795.1 Verrucomicrobiaceae bacterium
CGCTCTTTGCCAGGGCAACGATGTTACCACTTATGCATGCCCGTGCGTTGCCCGGCGGGATGATCACAGTAGAGACCTACATCAAGCTCAAAAGTGATCTCCTCGAGCAGCTAGAATCGGCACTTCCTGTAGACGCGGTCTATCTCGACCTGCACGGAGCCATGAACGTCGAGGGCACGGACGATGCAGAGGCTGAATTGGTTGACGCCATCCGCGCCTTGGCTGGACCAGACTGCCTTCTTGGTGCCAGCATGGATCTTCACGGCAACGTCTCGAAAGCACTTGTCAACCAGGTCGATCTCTTCAGCGCCTACCGAACAGCACCTCACACAGACACACTAGAAACCCGCGAGAAGGCATGTCGGCTCCTGTTAGAAACGATCGAGAATGGCTGGAAACTTGAGTGCGCTTGGGTGCCAATTCCCCTCCTCTTACCTGGCGAGATGACAAGCACGCTAGACGAACCAGGGCGCTCTTTATACGCTGGACTAGAAGACTTCGACAATCTCCCAGGCATTCTCGATGTCTCTCTGTGGGTTGGCTACGTCTGGGCAGATGAACCGCGCGCCCACGCATGTGCAGTAGTCACTGGAGTTCAGGGGTCAGAAGACCTTCCAAAGGTCGCCAAAATAGTCGCTGCTCGTTACTGGGCGGCTCGTGACGACTTTCGTTTCAATGTCCCATCAGGCAGCCTAGCGGAGTGCTTGAGCCAAGCCATTGCCGACACGGTGAAGCCTGTGGTAATTAGCGACTCGGGAGACAATCCCACGGCAGGCGGTGCCGGTGATCTTCCCAGCGCACTTGCCGGGGTGACCAAGCGTGACGTCTATTTCAGTGGCCTTAAGACAGCGATCGTCGTTGGCATCTGGGACCCAACAGCGATCGAGAAATGTACGGCTGCCGGACTCGATGCAGAGATTGACCTGACCATCGGCTCACTCGCGGACAACCAACACGCCGCGGCGCTGCACATTCAAGGAGCGGTAGAGCACTTCTTTGATCATGACCCCGTCGCGGGGCGCCAAGTGATCTTTCGCATCGGTCAAGGCATCCAGGCCGTCCTCACCGAGCGACGAAAGCCTTTCCACTACTTTTCTGATTTCCATCAACTCGGGCTCAAACCAGAAGAAGCAGATCTAGTGGTCGTCAAGATTGGCTACCTCGTAACCGACCTCCAGAAGCTGGCATCCAAAGCGTATCTAGCACTCACGCCAGGAGCAGTTGACCAGCACGTCACGCGCGTAGACTACACGCGCCTTGAGAGGCCTATGTTTCCTTTCGATACCGATTTCCGATGGGACCCAGAGGTGCGCCTCAGTTCCCGATAATCCAAGTCTGCTGGCCGCTCGCCGGAGCAATGTGCGCCGCTGGAAAGTGGTTGCCGTCACCGGCAAAGATCGCCTCGTAGATGGGTCGCTTTGCCTCCCCATTCACAAGGAAACACACGCGTCGCGCCGCGTTGATCAACGGATACGTGAACGTAATCCGGTGTTCATCAAACTTGGGCACATAGTTTCCAGTGACCCAACGCTCGGTCTCGGAGAGTGCCGGAGTCTCAGGAAAGAGCGATGCTGTATGACCATCGTCTCCCATACCTAACAGGACGAGATCATGGGCAAAGATGGCCTCGCCTGACTCTTCAGCTCGAGAACGTAGATCCACTTCGCACGCCTGCGCAGCACGTTCAGCGCCGAGTTCTCCTTGCATTCTAACGATCTGGTCGTCGGGAAGCGCGACTTCATCGAGGAAAGCTTCTTTCGCCATCCGATAGTTGCTTCGTTCGTGATCAGGAGGATAACAACGTTCGTCCCCAAACGTAACCACTGTCTTATCCCAGGGAAAGTCCGCCACTTTGGCAAGGCCACGGTAAACGCCTGCAGGAGTACCTCCTCCACAAAGCGATAGTCGAAATGCCGCGCGGTCTGTGACAGCGGCCTTGGCCTCACTGCAAATAAAGTCGACAGCCCTGGCTACAAAGCGGTCTGTCCGTTCAACGGTCCGGTTCGTCCCGGACTCTTCATGCTTGCTCATAGATCTGGCAACCTGATTAGATTCGATCACATTGCCATGCCACCATCGACGGCGAGGACTTGTCCCGTGATGTATCTCCCTGTGCTCCCCGCCAGAAAGATGGCAGCCTGCGCAATGTCATCTGGGACACCGAAAGTTCCGAGCGGAATAGCCGCTTTGGCGGACTCTTGGACAGACTCGCTTAGATCCTCGGTCATGTCTGTCGTCACAAAGCCAGGGGCGATGACATTCGCCGTGAGGCCGCGACTGGCAAACTCACGAGCCAACGATTTAGTAAAGCCAATCAATCCAGCCTTACTCGCAGCGTAATTCACCTGACCTGCATTTCCCATGATTCCTACAACGGAACCGATATTGATCACCCGTGCCGCTGGTGCCTTTAAGAGCGGCCGCTGAAAGGCTTTCACGGCGTTAAAGGCCCCCTTCAAATTCGTATCAAGCACAAGATCCCAATCCGCCTCTTTCATGCGCAGGCAAAGCCCATCCCGAGTCACGCCTGCATTGTTGACCAAGATGTCGACCTTCCCAAAGGCTGCGATGACCTCCTTGCCGATCGCTTGCATCGCCTCGAAATCAGCCACGTCCACTGCAAAGGCCTTTGCAGAATCTGGGTGGGCCTCATTGATTGCCGCAGCGGTGCGCTCTGCATTGGCAGCCGTGCGGCTGAGCACAGCCACCTTGGCTCCGCCAGCAGCAAAGGCCTGCGCAATAGCCTCGCCTATGCCTCTACCCGCACCGGTCACCACCACCACCTGATCTGAAAAATCTGCCATGCCTGGTTTCTCTCATGGCATCTGGACATGGTCAAGGGTTACCCTAAAGCCGTGGACGCTCTAGAAATCCAACCCAGACTTCTCGGAATCGACTACGGCGATGTCCGAATAGGTCTCGCCGTGAGCGATGAGCTTGGCTTTCTCGCACATCCGCTAGAGACTATTTATTGTCGCAAAACACATCCCCTCAAACGCATCGCCGAAATCGTCGCCGAGAAGCAAATCTCCAAGATCATTCTTGGTCTTCCTCTTCGTCTGGATAGCTCGGAAGGCCCGGCAGCCGAGAAAGTACGCGCCTTCTCGGATCGACTACGCAAGGAAGTGTCTAGCATTCCTATCGAGTTTATCGATGAGAGCTACAGCACTATGGATGCGCAGAAACAGTTGCACGCCAATGGAAAGAACACGAAGAACTCGAAAGGCGTCATTGACCAGGCTGCAGCCGCAGTCATTCTCCAAAGCTACCTGGACAACTCTTCACCTACGTTTCTAGACTAGCCTTACCATGACACCGACTGCCGCGCAGCAGCGCATTGAAGACCTTTCTCGCCAAATTGAGTACCATAATCGGCGCTACTACCTGGATGCAGAGCCAGAGATTTCTGACCGTACTTACGACGAGTGTCATCAGGAACTTATCGACCTCGAACAAGCATTCCCTCAATTTCTTTCTCCCCACTCCCCGACTCAGCGAGTCGGTGGTGCTCCGTTAGACGGCTTTGAGACCGTGACTCATCTCCAGAGGATGATGAGCTTGGACAATACTTACAGTGAAGAAGAAATCAGCACTTTCTACAATCGGCTGCTCAAAAACTTAGAAGTTAAGAAGCTCCCAGTCATCATTGAACCCAAGATCGATGGCGTCGCCGTTTCGGTAATCTATCGTAATGGTATGTTAGAACGTGCAGCTACACGTGGCGACGGTCGATCCGGTGATGACATCACGCAGAACATCCGTACCATTGAATCCCTACCACTGCGTCTACCCAAAGACGCTCCACAAAGTTTCGAACTTCGTGGCGAGGTTTACATGCCACGGGAAGGGTTCGACACCATGAACGAACAACGCCTCAAGGACGGCGAGCAATCGTTTGCCAATCCTCGCAATGCCACTGCGGGCACTCTCAAACAGCTCGATCCCCGTGTCGCCGCGCATCGCCCGCTCGATCTCATCTTTCACGGAGCAGGCTGGTTGGGCGATGATGTCGATCTTCCCTCGCAGAATGCCTTCTACGAATTACTCGATCAAGCAGGTCTGCGGAAGGGTGAACTTATCTGGAAAACTGATAACTTGGACGGCCTGCTCGGAGCCATTCGCGAGCTAGATCAGAAACGACACGACCTCGATTACGAAACCGATGGAGCCGTCGTGAAAGTCGATGACCGGGCACTACAAGAACAGCTTGGGGCGACATCGAAGTCACCCCGCTGGGCCATTGCATTCAAATACCAAGCGGAACAAGCGGAAACCCGTGTCCTTTCAATAGAGATCCAAGTCGGGCGCACCGGAGCACTCACGCCTGTAGCCAACCTGGAACCTGTGCATGTGAGTGGCACCACAGTTTCGCGCGCCACGCTGCACAACGAAGAAGAAGTCGAACGGAAGGATGTGCGCGAAGGAGACGTTGTGATTATTGAGAAGGCCGGCGAGATCATCCCGGCGGTCGTGGAGGTGAAATACGATCAGCGCAAAGGGAACGAGAAGCCCTTTGAAATGCCGACGTCATGCCCGACATGTGACACAGCGGTGGAACGCGATCCCGTGCAGGTTGCCGTGCGGTGTCCAAATCCAAAATGTCCTGACAAAGTGAAGCGACGGCTTCGTCATTACGCCGCTCGAGGAGCCATGGATATTCAGGGACTTGGCTCTGCGTCTGTGGAACAGTTAGTCGAAGCAAAGCTCGCGACTCAAATCAGTGATCTCTATCAGTTAGACGCTTCCAAACTGGGCGGCCTTGAACGCATGGGCAGCAAGAGCATCGAGAACCTGCTCGTTGGCATCGAAGCGAGTAAGAAACAACCCGCTTGGCGCATGCTCTTCGGCCTTGGGATTCTTCACGTCGGAAGCACGTCGAGTCAGAGCCTTCTTGACCACTTCGGATCCATGGATGCGATCATGAAGGCCTCGCTGGAGGAATTGGAGGCCGTCAACGATGTGGGCACCGTAGTGGCCAAAAGCCTGCAAGACTACTTTCAAGCACCAGACGGATCTGAAGAACTCGAGCGCCTCCGCGCCGCAGGTCTGCCCTTCGCGCCTAACTCAACGGCTGCCCAAGCTGATGCTGGCCCTACCAGCGATGCGCTTGCGGAAACAACTTGGGTCATCACCGGGACGCTCAGCCAGCCGCGCGATCACTTTGCTCAACTGATCAAGCAACACGGTGGCAAGGTCACCGGAAGCGTCTCGGCAAAGACCTCTTTCCTCCTAGCAGGCGAGAAGGCCGGCAGCAAGATGGCCAAGGCTGAGAAACTCGGGGTTTCTGTTCTCAATGAGGAAGATTTCCTGGCCAAGCTCGCCGAATGACTGGATACGTCCTCCAGCATGAGTAATTCCCCCGTTTTTGAGAAAGTTGCCGCCAAGCGCGTCGTTGCGGTACTGGTCATCGACGACGAAGAGCACGCCGTTCCTCTAGCAGAAGCGCTGCTCGATGGAGGTGTCGACATCATGGAGCTGACTTTGCGGACGAACGCTGCCATGGGAGCGCTCAGGCGTATACGTACCAGCGTTCCTGAAATGATCGCTGGAATTGGTACCATCCTCACTCCAGATCAGGCCAAAGCCGTGCACGATGCCGATGCCTCTTTTGGAGTGTCTCCTGGACTAAATGAAAGGGTGTTAGAAACAGCCCGCAATCCTGGTCTCCCGTTTGCTCCTGGCATTGTCACTCCAAGTGATATCGAGCGAGCCTTGGAATACGATTTGCGAGTGCTCAAATTCTTTCCGGCCGGCCCCTCAGGAGGCCTCAGCTATCTCAATGCGATTGCAGCCCCATACCAGCACTTAGGCGTGCGCTATCTTCCTCTCGGAGGCGTGAACCAGGAAAACATGGGCGACTACCTAGCGAATCCCAACGTCGCTGCGATCGGCGGTTCATGGATCGCTACGCGAAAGACGATCGAGGCAGGAGATTGGGCGACGATCACGGCCAATGCAAAAGCGGCCACTACCTGTGCAAGTGCTCTCAGGGCGTTATCTTAGTGGCGCTCCCACCGCTGAATCTCCATGGCATACGCGTTTTCGGCATCGGCAGCGTACCACTCCGTTTCGCTACAGCACCAGTTTCCCGAAGAACTGAATTCTGGGAACTGTGCTGATCCTTCCACGTCGGTATCCACCAAGGTAAGAACCAAGGAATCAGCATAATCCAAAGCGGCGGTATAGATCTGGGCACCACCGCTCACGACGAGTTCGCTCGCTCGGGAGTGCTGAGCAGCCTCGATGGCCGCCTCCACCGACGTCACCACGAGCGGAGAACCCTCCAATGTTCGCCCGGAATCACGCGTGAGCACGATGGGCGTCTGCGTCGCGAACCAGCCGATCATCTCCTCGTACGTCCGCCGCCCAAGTAGCATGGCTTTCCCTGCCGTGTAGGTCCTAAAATGCGCTTGATCCCTGGGCAAATGCCAGGGTATCCCCTTGCCCGTTCCGATAACCCGTTGAGCAGTCATCGCCGCTATCATAGAAATCTTCACAAAACTAACGTCCGCGGATCCGATCCCAAAGAGAGCGCTTCTTCGGCTTTGCGTGTACCGTCCGTGGTTTCGGAGCAGGCCCCACTGGTTCTGCGCGTCGGGTCGAATTCGCATTTGAAGCAGTGGACCGCTTGCGAGTTCGCTTCTTCGTGGTTGCCTGCTGGCCAGAGCCACTAGCATCTTCCTTCACTTTAGTGCCACCTGGCGTCCGAACTTCAGCAAAGAGATCATTCTGCGGACTGCGACGCGCATAGAGTGAATTGAAAAACTTCTTAGCGATTGGTGCTGCCGTTGTACCACCGCTGGAACCACCTTCAAACGCCACCGCAAAGGCAAACTGCGGATCGTCCGCAGGAAGGAACCCGGCAAACCAAGTCATCTGCTTGCCTGCTCTCCACTGCGCCGTCCCAGTCTTAGCAGCCACTTGAGCGTGGGAGCAGTAGCCTTGTCTTCCTGTGCCATGACCTGCATGGACCACGTCAACCATACCCCGACGAATAGCCGCCAACGCCTTTTCCGCCATTTCCACACGTCCGATGGATTCCTTCTTAGACAGCTCGATGACTTCATTGAGATGGTTCTGCTTCTGCTTGATCAACCGAGCCCGCCAAACGTCGCTTCCATTAGCA
>JAACDM010000303.1 GCA_009936795.1 Verrucomicrobiaceae bacterium
CAGCTGCTGGCTTATCACCCTCAGCTGCTGGCTTATCACCCTCAGCTGCTGGCTTATCACCCTCAGCTGCTGGCTTATCACCCTCAGTGGTGGGTGCAGCTTCAGCAGCTGGAGCTTCGGTCACCTCAGCCTCTGCGGCTGGAGTGGTCATCTCTTCAGCGGGCTTCGCAGCTTCTTCCGCTTCTGGTTGAGGTGTATCGTTTTCGTCTGCCATGATGTCAAAAAAAGAACTCAGCGAGGAACTAGACTTTGCCCTTCTTCGCATTCGGATTGCGCGCCACACCGACGGTCCGCTTGCCACTGCCGCGGCGAGTGCGGCCATTAGTTTTGGAACGTTGGCCTCGCGTCGGGAGACCCTTTCGGTGACGGATGCCCCGGTAGCAGTTGACCTGCTGGAGGCGCTTGAGATTAGCTTGAAGCACCCGGCGAAGATCACCTTCGATCACAATGCCTTCGGCACCGATGACGTGAGTCAGTTTTGTCAGTTGCTCATCAGAAAGCTCACCGGTCCGGGTATCTGGATCGATCCCTGCACACTCCAAAATTCGACTACTCGTCACTGGGCCAATGCCATAAATATAGGTAAGCGACGCTTCAATACGCTTCTGATTTGGGATGTCGACGCCAAGTAGTCTAGCCATGGATAAGTAGTTGATAGATCAGGTATTACGCGAGTAGCAGATTTAACGAAAGAACACAAAGATCGGCTCTCCCGCCAGCACTAGCCCCCGCGGGATGTGTCGGTAGCATTGTTTCGTAGTCTGGCAAGACGGGAATTTAGCGTTTTTACAGGTATTTCCCGGGGAAACATTTTAGGAATTTCAGCGTTGGCCAGAGTAGGCATAATGGCCATTGAATCAGGCAGGATCGGCACCGTCTTCTAGCTCATCCAATCGCCCCCCCACCAGGCGTTCCATGACAATACAAGCCGTCTGGTCGCCGGTAACGTTGATTACCGTCCGACACATGTCGAGAAGCCGGTCCACACCAGCAATGAGCGCAATGCCGCTCGCCGGCACTCCATTGGATTCCAGGATACCCGCAAGAACGACAATTCCCACTCCAGGCGTGCCCGGCGTTCCAATGGAAGCAACGAGGGCCGTCGCGAGGATGATCGACACCGCAACGAAGGTGACTGGCACTCCGAAGACCTGCATCAGGAAGATCGCTCCCACCGATTGGTAGAGCGCTGTACCGTCCATATTGATGGTAGCACCCAGAGGTATCGTGAACCGCGAGATAGCACGATGGATACCAAGCTTGTTCTCTGCCGTGTCAAGACTGCGCGGCATGACAGCAGCTGAAGATGAGGTCGAGAATGCCAATAATTGAAGCTCCCAAATCTTCTTGAAGAAAGTGACAGGAGATCGTTTGCCAACAAACACGACAATGCAGGAATAAAAAACTAATAACCCCATTAATCCCAGAAGAACGGCAGCCACATACTTAAACAAGCTCAACAAGACATCGAGACCAACCTGAGCGGTGATATCCGTCATCAGTCCGAACACACCGATCGGCGCTAACAACATGGCCCAGCGCACCACCGTCATGCACATCTCCAAGGCAAAGTTCGCCCAGCCCACCAATTGATTCGCTCGACCTCGTATCTCAGTCGCTTGCGCCTCTCGTAATACCAACACAATCACGCCAAAGAGCGCGGCAAACAGCACGATATCTAACATTGTAGCTGCTGACAATGATCCGAAGAGATTCCCTGGAATTCGAGATTTCACCTCTTCCCGGAATGTCCGGTCAATCTTCGTCACAACCACTTCTGGAGCATCTGCCATACCTCGCTCCTTAAATCCGTCTGGCATGCCCTCACCAGGCTCCATGAGAACAGCCAACCCGCTCCCAAGCGACACCGCAACTAACGTCGTGCAGAGAAAGTAGACCAGAATACCCGCACCCACCTTCTTCACCGTCGCGACGTCGTCATTGCCCGCAATTCCTACGAAGACCGCCACAAACACCAGTGGCACTACGATTGATTTGATAAGACCGATAAAGAGATCACCAAAGATCGCCAGTAAACTCGCCCAGGGCTTCCCTTGGCCACCCTTCACATCATCAAGAGCTGAACGCACCGCTCCAATTACTTCGTTGCTCTCCGCTGGAATCGATTCCAACCACGCCTTCAGGCCACGACGAGTTAACTTTCTATCAGGATCTGTTCCGGCTGTCGCCGCAAGCCCCTCACGAATTTGGTTTTCGATAAACGCCGCTTTGTCGAGGTCCTCGTTCGAAAGTTTGGCCGAATTGTCCCAAACCTTCAGCTCAGTCCGATCCAACACGCCACTTCCATCGCTATCGGCCTGCGCCGCACGGGTCTCCAACAACCACGTCGCCCATTCCTCTGGTGAGATCTGTTTGTCCTCAGCGCCAATCTGATCCAGCAGGTTGTCATCGATGCCGTCCACCTTGACGAGAGCATTTCGAAGAAAACGTTGGTCCGTCTCCGCCAGTGGCTTGTCCAGCTTGTGTAAGATCAAGCCGAGGAGAATTCCTAGCACCATGGCTCCCAAGATCCGCCCCGCCAGCGGCAGGCTACACCATTTCCGAAATAAGCTTCTCATTCAGGCCGACCGTGGGCAATGGGGTTCCTCGTGGCAAGCACGGTCCTTCTATAATCCGTCATCCCGATTATAATCGCACTTTAATTGAATCTTTCCATGTTTGGAAAGTCTGAACGAAACACGAACGACAACGAAACCATCCCATGAACGAAGAAAGCCAAGAACCCTCGGAACCCAAATCCAGGAAGCCTGAATGGAGCCAGTGGGCCGAATTAGTCAGCGATGCATTTAAAGAAGGCGGAGAAGCGGGAAAAAACGACGCCAGCGGCTCCGCTGATAAGTTTCGTGAGGCTATTGAGAAAGGAATCTACGACGCCACCTATGGTTTGGCCTACAGCCTCGCTTACGGAAGTACGGTGGCCAAGGACTCGATTTTCAAACAGGCGGAAGAAGGTGTCCGAGACGGCACGGCAGCAGGCCGCGAAGCCGCTCGTGAAGCCCAGAAGGACACCAACGAGGGACCCGCTCCGTCCCCCGCTTAGGTAAGAGACACAAATTTCCAGGTTGGGTGCTGGAGAAAAATCCCGTTCTTGGGTCGTCCGCGACCCAGGAACGGGTGATCTCGTTTTAAAGGATGGCGTTCTGCGATCGCTCAGTGAAATTGAAAGCCGGACATACGTTGCAGCGGCTCAAGTTCCACCTCCTCCATCGTAATCTCTGTAATATCTTCGCCAAAGCGGCCATCCCGCAAGTCCTGGAGGAAGGACTCGATCTCCTCATCGCTTCCCACGATTTGAGCTTTGATCGTGCCATCCGGCATATTATGCACTTCGCCTTTAATATCGTAGCTCATGGCCTCGTGAGCAATTGCGTATCGGAAGCCTTCGCCCTGGACTTCTCCGTGAAAGATAACCTGCTGTGCCTTCATTAGTAGTGAGTTGTTGAGGTGGAGTGGATTTGGGTAACCCATCAAGTTTGCAGATTGTCGAGGTGAAAGACAAGCCTCGACTTTCCTCCAGGCCATGCCGTAGCGGAAATCGCTTGAATGTGGCAAAACCAGAACTTCTCCCGGCCCATGCCCCTTAAGTTGTTTCTTTCACCAATCCCAAAACAAGGGCTTGCCCGCCTTGAGCAAATTGGGTGTTCTCTGGACATCAAATACCCGAATACCCAAACCATGAAAAGAGCACTAAAACTCAGAACCCTGTTAGGAGTAGCCACTTTAGGACTGGCTCTGTCGGTTGCGCATGCGCAAGATCCCGGTGAAATCGAGATCCTTGCCTGGTGGGA
>JAACDM010000035.1 GCA_009936795.1 Verrucomicrobiaceae bacterium
GATCATCACGGGCACGTTGGCTTGCTTGCCAGCGGCGAAGATGGCGGCTGGTGACTCTGGCAATACATAGCCATCGATCGTGGCACGTGTCCGATAGTAGCCGGCGGTCTTGACGATGGCGTCTGGCGAGAGGGCGCGAAGATTCTCGATGGCAGCGGTTCCCGTGAGGCCTTCGGTGTGCTTTGAGGCCCATTCCAACCCGAGTGCCTCGGCGCTTGGCGTGTTCGCGGTCTTGGACTTGAGTCCCACGATGTTAGGTGCAGCGAGTTGATCGATGTAGCCGAACATCCACGGACTCTGAATGATGGCGCGGTGAAAGAGGCCTTTAGCGAGAGGCGAAGCGCACAAGACACTGACACTGGTGCCTCCTGCTGATTCTCCAAAGATCGTGACGTTGTCAGGATCGCCGCCAAACTCAGCGATGTTGGCCTGGACCCACTGGAGGGCTGCGATCTGATCGAGAAAACCGTAGTTGCCAGAGACGCCCTCCTTAGATTCTGCGGAGAGACCGGGATGAGCGAGGAACCCTAACGCTCCCAAACGATAGTTGATGGAAACCAGCACGACGTCTCTTTGGGCAAAGGCGGTGCCATCATACATTGCTTTGTGTCCCCAACTGGTGTTGAGTCCACCACCGTGGATCCATACCATGACGGGCAGCTTGGCTGCGGGTTGCTGAGCGCGCTTTGTCCAGACGTTCAGGTAGAGACAGTCTTCGCTGATCTCGGCTTTCGCTTTGTTGCGTAGCTTTTGAGGAGCCACCTTGCTGAAGGTGTCGCACACACGAATGCCCTCCCACTTTGGCGGTGGTTGAGGTGCTCGCCAGCGAAGGTCACCGATTGGTGGGGCGGCGTAGGGGATGCCGCGAAAGACTCGAAGGTTCGAGTCTTTGTCTAACACAACACCGGACACGCGGCCGGACTGCGTGCTGATCGGCGCGGGAGTCTCAGCAATGGCAGGGAGTGGCAATAGGAAGATGCAGATCAAGGACAGCCTGTAAGCTTTCATGAGGATTTGATGGCATTCGACGGCGACTGAAAGTCACCGCTACGATTTGGTTACTTTGTGTGGATGACGACGGCTTTGGTTTCGGTCATTGCTTCCACGGCGTACTTGGGGCCTTCCTTGCCCATGCCGCTGCCTTTGAGACCGCCATAGGGCATGAGATCGGTGCGCCAGAAGGGGCTCCAGTGGATGTGAATGTTGCCGCTTTGCACCTCGCGCGCGAAGCACATGGCGGCGTCGATGTCTTGTGTGAAGACACCTGCGCTGAGTCCGTATTCTGTGTCGTTTGCTAGACGGATGGCTTCGTGAACATCTTTGGCCTTCATCACGGTGACCGCCGGGCCAAAGAGTTCTTCGCGATTGATCTTCATCGCACTAGTGGTGTCATTGAGGAGGGTTGCTTGCATGACGGCACCGTCCCGCTCGCCACCGCAGACCAGTCTCGCACCCTCGTCGACCGCTTGGCTGATCCAATTTTGGACGCGTTCGGCATCAGAAGTACGCACCATCGGGCCCATGGTGGTGGTGGCGTCTAACTGATTCCCAGCCGTTACGGTGGCGATCTTCGTCTGCAAGCGATCGACCATGGCTTCGTGAATTTCATCGGCCACGATGAGTCGCTGAGTGGAAATGCACACTTGGCCGGCATTGGCATAGCCAGACACCGCCACGGCCTGCGCAGCGGCGTCCAGATCGGCGTCGGGCAACACAATGAGAGGGCAATTGGAACCCAGCTCCATCGTCACCTTTTTCAGACCCGCCACGCGACAGATGTCCTCACCGACTTCACGGCTTCCTGTGAACGTAATCTTGCGCACACGCGGATCGGCGCAAAGACCACCCCCAATGACGGCACCACTTCCGGTAAGGCATTGTATTCCGAGTGGCGGTAGCCCGGCTTCTAACAAGATCTTGACGAGCTCCAACGAGACAAGAGGCGTGTCGCTCGCTGGTTTGAGAATAACAGCATTGCCAGCAGCCAACGCGGGGCCGACCTTGTGACACACGAGATTCAGCGGAAAGTTGAACGGAGAAATGGCGACGACGACACCGCAGGGAACTCGGAGCGTGAAGCCTAACCTATTCCGAACATCCTTGCCGCCGTCTAACGGAAGTTGTTCTCCAGAGATACGCTTGGCTTCCTCGCCGCTGAGTTCCATGGTTTGCACCGAACGGTCTACTTCCAATCGTGACTCTGACAGGGTTTTCCCCTCTTCCTTGCTCAAGAGCTGGGCCAAATCTTCGCTGCGTTGCTGGATGAGGCCTGCCGTTCGTCGCAAGATCTCAAAGCGCTCATAGCCGGTCGTTTCCGCCATGCTTGCAGCCCCTTTCACTGCGGACTGGAGTGCTGTCTCGATATCGGCTTCCGTCGCCTTGGGGACGACATCGACGATGCTGTTGTCATAGGGATTGGTAACCTCGATCACCTGATCGCGGCTCTCCCAGTTCCCGTTGAGATAAAATTTCATAGTTAACTAGAGTTCCATGATGGCCTCGACATCAGCCGCCAATGGGTCTGGCTTCGACAGAATCGAAATGCTGATGAAGAGAATGGTTGAGACTAACAAGGCAATGACCCCACCAGCGACCCCGTAGGGAATGGCGCCGCCGGTCATTTGATAAATCACGATGCCAGCATTGATGACAAGGCTAGAGGCGATGGCGACCGTGGCGGCTCGCTTGGTCGCGCTCCGCCAGTTGAGCCCGAGCCCGATCACGGGCACTAATGCAGAAGCGAAGACGCCCCAGCCGAAAGCCCCGAGTTGGCCAATGAGCTTGATGGGTGACTGAAGGGCAAAGAGAGCTGCCAAGACGGCGAGCCCGACCGTGGCGATCCGTGCCCAGAAGAGTTCGCGGGTGATGCCGCGGCCGGTGAAGGCTTTCGGTAGATCATGCACGATGGCAGCGGCGCCGATGTTGAGAAAGCCATCGGCCGTCGACATGATGGCGGCGAAGAGTCCCGCGAAGGCGAGCCCTGCGAGGACAGGATGCGCGTAGTACTGCAGGAATTGGGCAGCAGCGTCGTCGGCTCGGAGGAGTGACTCGTGGTCGCCATTCAAGACGAGCGCGCGCATGAGCAGGCCGATGCTGATCCAGAGCATCGCCGTGATGGTGTAGCCGATCAAGGTGATGGGCAGTGAAGCGCGAGCATCCTCGACGCGCCGAGTCATCATCATCTTGGTCACGACGTGCGGTTGCCCGACCACACCTAACGTGAATAGTAAGAACCACGAGAGACAGCCCAGCATGCCTAACGTTCCCCACGTGCTTGCGGACTCGGCGTTGTCGGTGTGGATGATCTGCATCATGCCTCCGATGCCGCGATCGACATGACCAATGGCGGTGAAGAAGATGAACACGGCCACGACCATCATCATGAGTCCCTGAAAGAGATCGGTGTAGACAGAAGCGATGATGCCGCCGGTGACACAATAGAAGACGAGCACCGCGCAAGAGATGGCGACACAGAAGACGACCGATTCGTGGCCCCAAATGCCATTCTTGGCGAAGATGTCCTGCAAAACAAACGCCATGGCTTTGATCTGCGTTGCGAGATAGGCGACGACGCCACAGAGAACGGCGATCGCCACGAGGGCGCGCACCGTGCGGCTTTCATAGCGCGCGGCTGCAATGTCAGGAAGCGACATGGCGTTTCGTTGTTCTGCCAGGAGGCGAATACGTTTGGCGACGAGAAAGAAAGCCAAGGCCCAGCCGATCGGTGTGGTCACCAAGATCCAGATGGAGCTTGCTCCCATGCGATAGATCAAGCCAGGGCCGCCGACGAAGCCAAAGCCACTCATGATGCTCGAGAAGAGGGCGACTCCCGTGACAATCACACCGAGGTTGCGGCTGGCCATGAAGAAGTCGTGCGTGTTCTTCGTGCGCTTCATCGCCCAGAGACCAATGACCAGGCAGAGCAACATGTAACCTGCCACGCAGCTGAGAATGATGGTGTTAGTATCCATGGGTATCTCCTCCTGGATACTGGGCTTTGATCTCCGCGAAACGTTTGGCGTCCGCCGCGGAGTAGATCCAGGCGCGGAAGTGCGTCGCGTAGAGAATGGCGAACAAGGCGGAGGCTGGCCACACCCCAAAGACTAACACTGCGGTTGGCCACGGAAATCCTAGGATGAACGGAACACTCTCGTGGTCCTGCGCATACGCTAGCATCAGCGCGCTAAAGACGGCAAAGTAGATCAGGGCACCTGCGGCAAGCCATCCTCGTCCGGGACGCCCTTGAGGAATGCTGATGCCGATGGCGACCATGAAGAGGCTAATCTGTGCGGCGCCGTAGATCCAGCCTAACAACAACTTTCCCTGATGACGTTCCGGCGTGCCACCTTGTTTCATCTCAGCATGACTTGGGTGTGGGCCTCCGGTCGCATCTTGGGGCAAGGGGCGCGTGATCGCGATCGCCAAGGTCACCGCCGTGAGGATCAATAGGCCAAGTAGGATGAGATAGGATTTCATGCGTAGCTTCGTAGCGCTGGCTTTAGCCGACGTTTCTGTGAGGACAATGGAGAACGCCAACTAAAGTAAGCGCTACGTTTCGCTTCCCGTTAGGATTCATGGTGGTTCGCAAGTGCTTCGGTGAGCCATTCTGCTTCCCGATACGAATGATCGGGCAATCGAATGCCAGCTTTGTTCGGGTTCTCTTGAATGTAGTTTCGGAAGGCTATCAATTCTTTGGCATCTCGAACCAAGTGATCGTAGTATTCACGCTGCCACAGCTTTCCGCTGCGCTTGATCGCTTTGTTGACCAGAAACGCAAAGCCTCCCTTGATCTTCTGCATGGTCCTTCCCAAATCGAGCCCTTTAATGACGTTCAATAGCAGGTGCACGTGGTTTGGCATGAGGATGAAATCGCCGAGATAATAGTGTGTTCGATCATCTTCGAGAAGTTTCTCCTGAAGGGTCGCGAGAGCAGGATCGGTACGGAAGTGGCAGGCCCCATGCGCTCGATCGAGATGATGATTCAGTTTGCGGTTGAACTCCCTACGGAACTCAAACTGTTCCTTCTTTGAAAGTTTGGATTCAACGTCAGATTGCCAATTTGCGGAGGCTTTGCTGATACCCCGTGCGGCTAAACAGAGCGATTTCTCGGATTCCCATTGTTCGGTGATACGTTTAGGCAAGGCATCTGCTATACGAA
>JAACDM010000304.1 GCA_009936795.1 Verrucomicrobiaceae bacterium
CATAAGAGCAGGTTCTATCCAGGTGACCCCTTGTTTTAGCAAGAGGTTAAGGCCTGGGAACTACTTCGGCGAGCCAGAATTTCTAGGGTAGGTTTCCAGGGGGGGCATGCAATGCGACGAACTGTTTGGAGTAGAATCGTCATAAACGGCAGGCTCAATCGTGCCTTTCTACAGGGAGAAGTACAACATATTGGGGTGTCAGAATCTCAAAGGATACAATATCATGGGTTGGTCTTCAGATTTCGCTTGCGAAGGCCGGGAGGCCTGGTCATCCTGCGACAGCTGTCGTGGCTTAAAAAAATAGTTAACTTAAGTTAACTAAATAATTAGGATTTCTTAACTATCTATGCGCCTAAAATCCCTATTTCTACACGGGTTTAAGTCCTTTGCGGACGGAACGGAGTTTGCTTTTCACCCTGGAGTGACGGCAATTGTCGGCCCTAACGGATGCGGTAAGTCAAATGTGGTTGATGGCATTCGCTGGGTCTTGGGTGAGACCTCGGCCAAGGCGCTGCGGGGGGGAGAGATGGCAGACGTCATCTTTAGTGGAACGGACAAACGCAAACCGCTGGGCATGGCGGAGGTGACCCTGACCTTTGCTGATTGTGAGGAGGCGCTGAATGTTGACTTTAATGAGGTCTCACTGACACGTCGCGTTTTCCGTGATGGAAAATCTGAGTATCGGATCAATGACAAGCTGTGCCGTCTGAAGGACATTCAGAGCCTGCTCATGGACACGGGGATTGGGCGGACGGCTTACTCGATCATGGAGCAGGGTAAGATAGACATGTTGCTCTCCTCCAAGCCGGAAGATCGACGCAATGTCTTCGAGGAGGCGGCTGGAATCACCAAGTTTAAGATTCAGAAGCGCGAGGCGTTGCGTAAATTGGACTATACCGAATCCAACCTGGTCCGGGTCTCTGACATCATGACAGAGCTGAGCCGTCAGCGGGATTCTCTACAGCGTCAGGCCAACAAAGCGCGCCGCTACCGTGAGTTGCTTGATGATCTCACGACTTTAGACACGCATTTCACGCACCGCCAGTTTCGTGAGCTGGCGGCCGAACGTGCTGAGTTGAAGAATTCTATTGAGTCGCTGGAGAAACAAGAAGAGTCGTGCCGGGCCGAGATTGAAGGCAAGAGTGGTTCATTGAGTGGCCAGCGTGAACGACTCGAGAGTCTTGAGACTGAGTTTCATGAGCTGTCTCAGCAACAGATGACATTGCGTAGCCGTATTCAGAATAGCCAAGGAAGACTGGGCTTTAACAAAGAGCGCACAGTGGAACTCAATCAATACATTGAGCAGAACCAGATGGCCATCGAAGACACGGTGGCGAAATTGGCTGCTCAGGAGAATGCTCTTGCTCAGGCGGAAGAAAGTCTCACGGAAATCGTTACCAAGTTGGATTCGCAGCGCAATGAACTGAACACAGCTGAGCAGTCCGATCGCGAAGTGCGTCAGAAGCGTGCCGACATTCAGATGCGCTTGACGAAAGCGCAAAACCAGCGCCAGCAGCTCATTAGTCAGCTAGCGAACCTGGAGGCCTCTCATGCCAGTAAGCTGGAGCGACGTGAGAATGAAGGTCAGCGCATGGCTGTGCTAGAAGAAGAGAGCGTTGGCTTGATTGCAGAGCGCGGCCAGTTTGATGGCGATGTGACACAGTTCGCGGCGTCTATTGAAGATGAAGCCAAGTCATTGGAAGCTTGTGAGGTCCAACGGAAGTCTCTGGAGGAACGTGTGCGTGAATTGCGCAGTGAGCAGGAAGAGAAGCGAGTTCGACTACGCGAGGTCGAGCGGGCTATGTCGTCGACACGCTCTCGACTGGATGTCGTCCAGAAGTGGGTGGAGCAGGGAGAAGGTTTTGAGAAGGGGACACAGAGCGTTCTGAAGGGCCTCGATGATCCCGAGACTTATAAGAACTCGGTGCGTGGTGTCCTTGGTACGTTGATCAACGTCAATGATGATAAGTACATGTCTGCTGTCGAGGCGGCCTTGCGCGAGCATCTCCAGACGGTGCTCGTCGCCAATGGGACGGTGGCTGAGTCGATGATCGACAGACTGTCAGAGAAACAACTTGGGTATGCTTCCATCCTTCCCGGGGACGGGAAACCACCCGCAGCGGTGGCGCGGCCGGTGATCAGCGCTGATGGAGTCACGGCTGTGTTAGACGTGGTTAAGGTCGATGATAAGATTAAGCCTTGGGTCAGCGAGGCCTTGGCAAACGTTTTCATTGTCGACTCTGTTCCTCGGGCCCGGGCGCTTCAGCCTGAGCATGTTGGTTCTGCTTTTGTGACGTTAGGTGGAGAATCGGTGTCAGCCTCCGGGGTGATCCATGGGGGAAGTACGCGTCAGACTAAAGACTCCATTCTACAGAAGCAGGCGGAGATTCTGAAGTTGAAGGACCGGTTCGTATCGCAGGAGAAGGAGCAAGAAGAAGCACAGCGGGCCGTTACCAAGCTCGAGGAAGCGTTGAAAGGAACGCATGCGGAGCGCGAGGAGCTGCAAGAAACGACCCAGCAACACAAGCTGAATCGTTCTCGGATGGAGGATCAGCGTCGTATGGTGACGATGGAGCTCCAGCGAGTCGCTGGTCGTGAGAGCAAGCTGAATCGTGAGAAAGAAGAGCTGGCGCGGCGGCAAGAGTCCCTCATGGCCGATGTGGAGCGTCTTGCCAACGAACAGAAAGAGAAGCAGCAGGCGATGGAGGCCATTCAGCAAGATCTGAATCAGGCGGAATCAGATATGAATACTTTGGAAGAGGAAGAGGCGTCTTCCTCTGAGCGCGTGAATGCGTTGCGCACGCGACTGGCTGTCGAAGAACAGACGGAGCAGTCACTTCGCAATCAGCGCAATCCGATGGCCGGTCGTCTGGAGGAACTAACAGAACTTCAGGTCCGGCATCAGAGCGAAATAGAGGGTCACCAAGAACGTCTGGCAGCGATTGAGACTGAGAATACGGAGCTGACTCAAGTGGTGAGTCAGAGTGAAGCCGAAGTCGCTGAAGTGGATGAGAAGTTGCTCGCCTCATCGGATAGCCGGAAGGCCGCGCAACAAGAGGTGCGTGAACTTGAGGACTTGTTAGCCCAAAAGAACCAAGAGCGAAGCACCGTGCAAGAACAACGGGGGCGCGAGGAGGTGCGGACAACTCAGTTGGACTTGCGAGTCGAGAGCATCACAGCATCGATCACGGAACGCTACCAAATTGAGATCGAGAATTTCAGACCCGACGCGCATCAATTACTGTTAGCATTGGAGTCCCAGAAGGCGCGCAATCGTCGTTCTCGCTCGAACAAGATTGAGGAATCGGTGGTGACCGAAGCTCCCGTGGGTGATTCTGATGCGGACGTCGAGGTGGATCCCGAAACTGGTGAGTTTGTTGAAGCGGCTGAGCCCGATTGGGGCTTCATCGAAGCATCGGTCAAAGAGATGCGTCGGAAATTGGATAGCATGGGGCCAGTGAATCTCGATGCGATTCAGGAGTTCGAGGAGACTGAGGAACGTCTCCAATTCCTCACAGAACAGCATGCCGATCTAACCAATTCTAAGGAGGAATTGCTCCGCGTGCTCGCCAAGATCAATACCGAGTCCCGTAAGCAGTTTGCGGAAACGTTCATCAAGGTGCGGGACAACTTTAAGATGATGTTCCGCGAACTCTTTGGCGAGTCTGCCAAAGCCGATCTTATCTTGCTGGATGAAGACGATCCCCTTGAAAGTGGCATCGATATCATTGCGAAGCCTCCTGGCAAGAAGCTCCAAACGATCAGCCTGCTTTCAGGTGGCGAACGCTCAATGACTGCGGTGGCCCTCCTCTTTGCGATCTACATGGTGAAACCTTCTCCCTTTTGTGTGCTTGATGAGTTGGATGCTCCTCTCGATGAAGCGAACATTGCACGCTTTGTGAAGATGTTGGATCGCTTCATCACTCAGAGCCAATTTGTCATCATCACTCATAGCAAACGGACTATGAACCGCGCAGACGTCATGTATGGAGTGACCATGCAAGAGTTTGGAGTCAGTAAGCCGGTGGGTATGAAGCTCACTCAGGATGACAAGCCAACGAATCCTGAGCTGGCAGAACTAGGCCCCGCGGGTCACTAATCATGACTATTTACTGTTAGAATTTCTGGTGCCGAGAAGTGTTGGCAAAGGATGCGTACCTTGCCAAATTCAGCCATCATGGATGCCGTGGCTGAAGACACTTTGAAGATCGGGCGCCGCTTGCAAGAGCGGGTCCTAGAGCCGATGAAGGCTGCCTTCGTGGGGAAGGCGGAGATCATCGATCTTCTAGGGCTCTGCCTTGCCGGTGGCGAGAATCTCTTCATCCTCGGGCCGCCGGGTACGGCAAAGAGCGCGCTGGTTCATTATCTAGGACGTCGGCTAGAAGGAGAGACTTTCGAGTATCTGCTCACGCGTTTCACGGAGCCTAACGAACTCTTCGGACCTTTCGATATTCGCAAACTGAGAGATGGCGTCCTTGAGACAAATACAGAGGGCATGCTGCCAGAAGCTTCGCTCGTATTTCTTGATGAACTTCTCAATGCAAACAGCGCCATTCTTAACAGCTTACTGACGGTCTTGAATGAGCGTGTGTTGCGTCGTGGGCGGCAGGTGCATCAGTGGCCCTTACTGACGGTGATTGGCGCAAGCAATCACCTGCCAGAAGAGGAATCGTTGCGCGCTTTGTTTGATCGCTTTCTCCTTCGTGTCCGAAGTGAGAACGTTGAACCGGCTTCGTTAGAAAAAGTGCTAGTAGCTGGCTGGCAGCTTGAGCATGAGCTTGAGATTGAGATTGATCGAGATCAACGTGGAATTGGAGTTGAAGAAATCAGGCGACTCCAAGTGGCGTTGCCGTCTGTTCAAATGCGTGCCGTACTCGATGTCTACGTGACATTGATCGGAAGGATCCGCGCCCTTGGATTACACTTATCTGACCGTCGAGCGGTAAAGTTACAGCGATTGGTTGCGGCGAGTGCGTTGCTGTGTGGGCGAGATGAAGCGATGATCTCGGATCTTTGGATCCTTCGGCATGTGTGGGATCATGAAGATCAGCAAGAGCTGCTTGCTGCGTTGGTGGATGAAACCATCAGCGAGGCAACTGCGAGCGAAGGAGCGGAACACCCCCGAGGACGCGAACATGAGGCCCCAGATCCGGAAATATTAGCGTCGGATCTAGAATATTTGGAATCCGTCCTGCCTGAGATGGCGACATCCGGCAAGGAAGGGGCACGTGATAGGCTTAGCTTGTTGGCTACTCGATCTCAGTGGGTGGAGAATCAAGAGCAGCGACAGGCATTGAAGGCGAGGATCGATGCCCTCTGGGAGGCGATGGGGTGAGATGAGCTTGGTCGTTCGAATGGGGGCGGAGGCCTCGTCAGCAGCTGCGTTTGCTTTGGTTCGTGACATCCCAGGGCTTGAGGTGGCGTTCTCAAGTGATGCGGTCTGGCTGCGAGATCAGAGCGGCGACGCCTCGAATTTGCAAAGGCTTCGGGCTTTGCGCCATGAGGCTGTTTACCGGACTGCCGAGGACAAGGTGTTGATTCCGTTGGGGAGTCGATTGCCAACGGCGCGGCTGCCGGAGCTGCTTCGATGGCAAGGCTTGAAGGGCTGGTTGGACCTTAAGTCTCCGGTGGCTGCTTTGCCAGGCCTTCTTGAAGATCCTAGTAAACTATCACTCATGTTACAGCGAGACGTGGTGGAATCGACTGAACCGAATCTATTGCTGGCACAGCTTTCTGACCTGGAAGGTTACGTTGCTCGGGTAGACGATGTGCGTTTGAAGGGCCTTTCGTTTGCTGCCTCTGGAGATGGGCAGGTGCTTCTCAGAGGATGCCCGTTGCCGCTAATTCGCGGATGTTACTTCGCGCTCGGGAAGTGGATTGCGATACCGTTAGGGTGTCGACTATCTATTCCAGTAAGGGGAGATGTTGTTCGAAACGCTCTTGGCCTCAGTGATGGCGAGTTTGCTGTCATGTATGAAGATCAGAGCATCACCCGCGTGCACGGAGATGACTTTCTCTCGGTTTCTCGTAGCGCAGTCCGGCTTACGGTAGAACGTTTGGGGGTGCAACCATTGGTGGGAGAAGCGGGATGAGCGTGGTCGATACGCATCCGATTCAATATCTCACGCCGACGAGCCCGAGTTTTTGGCGTTGGGACGGTGACCTTGTTGTTTTTAATTCTGGGACAACATTGGCTTTCCGCGAAGAAGTCGTTGAGCTCGTTACTCAGCTTCAGCCCTTTGGATTGCCTCCGCTGGAAACGCTACTTCTCTTTCTTGCGGCGACACGGGATCGCTTTGATTGGGAGGAATGTCTGTCTCCCTATGATTTGGATCTGCTGGCTGGCGTGTTGCCCTCAGATTGGCGCAGCAAAGTGCAGTTGGAACTTAACAAAGTGCGCCGCTTGGATGCCGTTTGGAAAAAAGATCTGCAGCGTAAGTGCCTGGTAGCAGAAGTGTGCTTTGAGCACGGGTTGACACTGCTTTCTCCCGAGTATGTGCTGGGCGTAGGCGATCTGCTGGAGTCTGGCTTTGTGCCGCCCAAGGCAAAGATCGATGAGGACCATGATGAAGCCGCGCGACGCCTTGCGCTTGGTCTGAGACCTTGGTTAGCCGGAGTGCCGGAGCTGGACGAACATCGATTGGAGTATCGACGGAAGACTGGGCTCGATGTCCCTGTTCAGGGCTTCCATGGCACGGACCTTTCTCTTGGTTCGCAGGTCCGACGCCTTCTAGATGATTTGGAAGGGGATGCAGAGTGGGTTGGGTTGGCTCGGCTTGCCCGTCATCTGATGGCGGCAGTGCACGTACCTCGGGCTTTGGGTGATCCTGCTGACCTTCCATTAGGTGGCTTTAGCGATCTCTCCAACCGAGGGGCCTTGGATCGTCTCTTGGTTAGTGAACTCGCCCAGGATGACTTGGTTTTGTCTGCCCGACTTGCTTTGAATGAAGCCCTCTATCTTCGGCGGGAGTCTCCGCCAAAGAATCCGGAACAAGGACGTCTCTTGCTTATTGACAACGGCATTAGGCTCTGGGGCATGCCACGTCTCTTTGCCGTTGCCGTAGCTCTGGCCATGGAGGGGAAAGCCTGCGAGGGGATTGGTGTTGAATGTTTTACTCCGACAGTTCACCAGCAGTTGCGCGAAGTCCGGCTTCACACTCGAGAAGGCCTGATCGAAGCACTCTCACATTTGCATGCTCACGCTCATCCTGGCAATGCCCTACTTGAACTTGCCAAGCGAAGTAAGGCAGCGAGGGAGCATCGGGAGCTCATCTTGGTTACCCATACCGATGTGTTCAAAGATCCGGCCTTCGAGAGCGTTTGTGAATTGATGGAGCAAAGCTTCTACGTGGCGACAGTGGATCGCCGTGGTCACTATGCTTTCTACCGCCGAGACCCAGGTCGGAACCAAGTGCTACAGAGAGCTTGTTTGAATCTTGAGGAGATGCTCGAGGATCCTGGAGAGGCAGCTCGGTTGAAGCGGCATGATGTACCAGCGAGTCTGCCGGATATCTTTCATCGGAAACCGTTTCCGATTCGCTTGCCGAGTCATGGACTGCGTGACCGAACAGTCTTTACTCAAAATAAAGGCGTCTTCAAGTCTTCTCGTGATGGTAGACTTCTACACTTTAATGATTCTGAGCGTGGCGGTGTTCAGGTGGCTGATAATTTGCCTGAGGGAAGAGCATTGCCTGTCGTGGAAGTGCAAGGACTGACGGATGGACGTCATGTCGTGGCCGTGGCGAGAAAGAAACAGCTGGAAGTGTGCGTTGTGGATCTCCTCTCCGGGGACTGGGAAAGTTGGACGGTGACGATTACAAGTGCTCCTCGGCAGTTGGTGGTGACGCATCAGCAAGTGCTTGTTATTCACTCTAACAAAGTGGTGCTGCATGAGATCCGCTATGGCCAGGCAATCGCAGAAATTTCATTACGAAAACGGGTTGCACGTTGCTATGGAGATTTGCTGTTGTTAGGTTCTGACTGGTATCGGGTTGGGGTGGATGGTCTGCGCCCGTGCCTTGAAGAGGTGGCCCAAGAGCACGTGGTGGCCTCTTCGCACATGGAGGAGCAGGCCGATCAGTCAGTCAGCGGTCTGAGGAAGCGCTTTCGAGGAATCAGCCTTGATGGAACCAAGGTCATTCTTCATACGGCTCGTTCCAATGAGGTCTTGCATCTCGTGGCCGACATAACCGATCAGGCATTCTGCTTGCGTGCTACGAAAACCGAGGTGGAACCCATACTGTTCAAGGAGATAGGAGGGCCTGCGAATTCACGCATCGTTCTAAAAGAAGCCGTGTGGCCTGACGGCAGTCGTATCATCCTCGATTCTCGGGGGCTGTTACATTTTGTCAGTGCCGCAGCAGAAGTTGAGGATTTCTCGGTGATTCTTGCTGGGGCTGGTAGATTATCTCTGTGGGCGGCCTCGTTTGGCGGTGTTGGTGATCCCTACTATTTCAATGGTGAGCCCTTGGGAAAGGTAGGTGACTTTGCTCAACTGATGCTTGATTTCATCCAAAACACGCGATGCTAGAGTTGGAGAAGACGGTGATGCTATCGTTGAAGCCGCGGGTTCGGCAGCCTGAGGTGGCTGCTGAGGCATGGCTTTTGACTGGGCCGGAGCCTGCGAGTTGGGTGCACTCTCTGATTCGAGCTAGCGTGGATCTTAATCTTTGTCAGGGCTACGTGCTGCCTATGTCTCTGCAGGATCGAACACCCTCAGGTTTTCTTGTCGTGGTAGGACTGACGGAAGCCGATTGGTCGTTGGCGCACGCCTACCGGTGTCTAGGCAAGAGGCTTTGGATTCCCTGTGATGCCGAATTATCGCCACCACTGCACGGAGTCGAGCTTGATGGTTTCCTTCACCATTCGATCGCCGTTTTTCATCCTGGTATTGGAATGATAGGGTTTGACGAAACGGACCTTATCACCGTAGCGGAATTGATTGGAAACCTCAGGGAGAGGGAGATAAATTTTAGCTGGGCCCATCCGGGATTACCTCTGCAAGATCGTCTTTATGGTATCACAGCTGCTGCAGTGCAGAGAGTCGGCCTTCTCCTCGATGATGTTGGCAATGAGATAGGTTTTCAAGAGCCGTCGACGCTGCCAAAGGCACCTGACGAGAGTAAGGAATCAGGTGTACGTCACTGGCGTAAGCAGATGAAACTACGCATGCTGAAGGCTCTCAACCGGCTCTCTTCGAATACTAACGAGAAGGAGCAGAGAGGCGGATGGAAAGAACGATTGGAAGTTTGGACAGAAGATCGTCTGGAGGCGTTGCGAAAGGATCAAGAGAGGGAATTGAATCGGCTCCTTCAGTTGCTTAAATCGGATCCAGATGAGGGATTGAAGTTTGCCATGCCGTTGTCCGGTGGGCAGTCTGGCAGCGACGGACCTAAGGGTGCTGAGTTGGCGGAACGTTCGACCGACTTTGGGCTGGGCAAATTGGGAAGGGAGCAGTCGGGATCGCCCTGGGTCTTGGACTGGCAGAAGCACTATGAGCTATCGAGACAATACCGAGAGGCCGCGAATCGTGAGTTGCGCTTGGGGCGGCACCGTCGAGCAGCCTATATCTACGCTGAGTTACTGAAGGACTTTCGTGAAGCCGCGAATGTGCTTCGTCAAGGGAAGCATTTCCGCGAGGCCTCAGTCTTGTATTTAAAGCATCTTGGAGATCCGTCGGAGGGGGCCCGATGTTTGCGAGAAGGTGGCTTCCTATTGGAAGCGATTCCGATTTTTGAACGGAAGAAGCAGCATGAAACGGCGGCGGAACTCTACGCCGAGTTGGGCAATGAGGTAGAGGCTGAACGCCAGTATCGGCTGGCGGTATCGCGGGCAATTGCTCATGGAAACACGGTCAATGCAGCGACGTTGCTTGAGAAGCGGTTAAGCCAGCGGGAGGAAGCCGTTGCCCTGTTGCAGAAGAGCTGGCCCCGCTCCGAGGACGCAGTGATGTGTTTGGCGCATGAGCTGAATCTATACCAACGCCAAGGGGTGGAGGATGACCTTGTTAAAAGGCTCGGGGAGGTAACTACCGATCACCCACCGGGACAGGCTGTCGGACTGATGGAAACGATCTTGCGTGTGGCGCGTCAGTCACCCTCTTCCAGGACTCGAGAGGCTGCGGAGCTGTCGTGTTTCACGGTGGCTGGTCGCTGGCTAGGTTCTCCTACGTTTTCCGAATCGAAATCCATGTTAGCCTTAGTAGGGCGGTTGGTGCCAGAGGATCGCTTGCTGGTGCGGGACACTGCCCGCTTTCAACAACAGAGTGAAGACGCGGCCAAGGCTCGAGCCGAGCGTCTAGCAAAAACCACAGTTGATTCGCCTGTGGTGTTGTTAGATTCGCAGCCGATGCCATCGTGGGTTTCTTGGCAATGTGTGGAGGCCCGGGCGCGCTTCGGATTCTATGCGCTGGGAATCGCTGCTCGGGGAATTGCGGTCATGCGCATGCGCTGGGATGGTTCGTTCCAAACGCAGATGCTTCCCAATGCCATGCCTAATCGGTCAGGCCCCCCGCTTGAACTTGCTTCTACCGAAGGTGCCTTGCCAGAGGTGCTGAGTATCCTTGGCATGAAACAGTTGCCTCCCACTGTTCTCAGACCTGCCGATGCTTTTTCAAGTGAGGTGCGAGTAGAGAATCCACCTTGGGTGAATGACGGGCTCTTTCTCGGTCTGGCCTATGGAGGAAATGGGGTCGCTTGGACCTTGCAGCGTGATAAGGAAGAGGGGTTGGTTGTCGTGTCGTCGTATTCTGCCATGGGCGACCTCATTGCCACGCCCACGATTCGCCTGCCTGTCGGTGCCCTTAGCGAAGATGTCCGAGCGCCGCTTCCCATGATCTGCGCCCGGGAGCAACTGGTTTTTGGCTTTGGGCAGCACCTCATTCGCTATTACAGGGATCGAGTAGACAGCTTGGAGATGTCGCGAACGCTGAACAGGTTGTATTTCGCACCGCACGGTCGCCTTCAATTGGCCGCTTCGTATGATGTGGGAGCTGAGATCTTCTGGGGCGATGGAAACTGGGGGCGCAGTTGTCTACTGGATCTGCCGGTGAATGATCCGTTTGTCACATTTACTCGCACCGGCGACGTTCTTGCGCTTTCGCGGGATCGTCTCGATTGGTTGGGCTATCAGAAAGGTACGTTTGTAGCGATGCATTATGAGGATCTGCAAGGGTTTGGAGATCCGTTGGGAATCTTTCCAACAGAAACACCCAACGTGTACGCCATGGTAAGCCAGCGCGAAGTACGCATGATCAAAGTAACTCCCTGGCAGCTGGGAAAGTAGGCGATCGGTTAGGCAATCACATCCCAGATGGGCTTGCCGCTTGAGATCGGCAACGGGCGATCTTGGGTGTCGATAATCATGGCATTCGGATCGATACCGATGAGCTGGTAGATCGTAGCTGCCAAGTCTTCTGGAGTTACGGGATCCTCGGTTGGATGCTCGCCAAGCTTGTCAGACGCCCCGTAGATATAGCCTCGTTTGACTCCCCCGCCCGCGAGCAAGACAGAGTAACACTGGGGCCAATGGTCACGGCTGGCGTTCTTGTTGATCTTGGGCGTGCGACCGAACTCACCCATCCAAATGACGAGCGTCTCGTCGAGCAGCCCGCGCATCTTGAGATCCGTCAAGAGGGTGGGAAGTGTCTGGTCGGTGATAGGCAGGTGATAGTCTTCAATGATTGGAAACATCCGGGTGTTGTCAAACCCGTGGGTGTCCCAGCCACCATCGGTCTTGGATCGCCCACCGATACTGCGAGAGAAGTAGACCGTGCTAAACTTAACGCCGTGCTCAACTAGCCGTCGTGCGAGGAGGCAACCTTGCCCATAGGTCGTACGACCATAGCGATCCCGAAGGGCAGAGGATTCTTGTGAAAGATCGAAGGCTTTCCGCACCTTCGGCGAGTGGAGCATGGAAAGAGCCTTGGTGTAGTAGTCGTCGAGGCCCTGGGCTTCCGCAGCATGGTCTAACAAGTGGGCCTGCTGATCGATAATTTGCTGCAAGCCTCGACGGCTTTGCAAGCGATCTAAGGTGAGACCTTCAGGTAAACTAAGCTCGGGGATCTTAAAGTCTTCTTTGTTAGGATCGCGGGGAATGAAGAGTGGGTCGTGGCGCTTTCCCAAGAAACTTGCGAATTGCCCAGGTGTGCGAGAGCCATCGCCTATATGATGAGGATACGATACAAACGTGGGCAATGCAGTGTCTCGGCTTGGAGCCAAGTGATCGACCACGCTTCCATAAGCCGGGTAGAGATCGATGGTGTCTCGTAGGCGCTGGTCATCGGTGGCCGGCGCATGACCGCTGAGCGCGTAGTAGGCGGCCGAATTGTGATTCTTCATCTTGTGATGAACGGAACGGATTACCGTGACCTCATCCATGAGCCGAGCGAGCTCTGGCAAGCGTTCATTGATTTCAATGTCAGGACAACTGGTACGCCTTTGTCCGTGGGGGCTCCGATACTCGCTCGGGGCATCTGGTTTCATGTCGAACATGTCAACATGACTGGGGCCTCCAAACTGAAAGAGGAAGATCACGTTCTTCGCCTTGGGTGCTACCTTTCGGCTTTCTTCCCATGCACGTGCCTGGAGGATCTTCGGCATGGTCATGCCCAACAATCCCATGCCTCCTGCCCTGAGTAAGGCACGCCTAGGGAACGTGGTTTGGTGGAAACTGGAGCATGCAGTAGATCGACGTTTCATGAGGTTAGTTGCGCAGCATGAATTCTTTGCTATTGATCAGGGCCCAACTGATATCCTCAAGCGCTCGACGGCGATCGGTGGCAGCTACAAGGTGAGCAAGCATGGTCTCTTGTTCGATGGCTCTTGGCGCTCGTGTAAGGGCGGTCCAATACAGGTTCTCGATGAGCTCTTTGTCTGAGTCGTTGTCGTCAAGGAACTTGCCCAACCGGTTCTCGGAATCTGCCAGCAGGGTTTGAAGCGTACGACCACTTGTCATTTCGAAGACCTGAGCCAGTGAGGTGGCATTGGAGCGTTCGAGATCTGAATTGAGTTGGCGAACGGGGCGTCCAAAGACTTTGAGAAAGTGTTCATCCTTCTTTGGTTTGCGATTGCGATGCACTGACTCGACACCAGGGAGTTGGCTTGCCCGTAATGGGTGGTCAATGCCAGTGAACTCGGCCTCGGTGCCGAGAACTTGATGAATAGAGTCTAGCAAGGTCTCGGCGTCATGCCGTTGAACGAAGGCGTGGGAGCAATTCCGAGAGTCGTTGGCGTTCGTGTTATTAGGAACAGCAGCAGCCTGGTAGGTCTCCGACCGCATGATGAAGCGAATCAGATGACGAAGATCGAATTCACCCCGAACGAATTCTTCCCCCAAGGCATCGAGTAATGCAGGATTAATCGGTGGGTTCGGTGAGCGAAAGTCATCGACAGGATCGACGATTCCTTTTCCAAAGAGCTGGAACCAAATGCGGTTGACTTGAACTCTAGCGAAGAGTGGATTGTCCTTTGCCGTGAGCCAATTGCCAAGAGCAGCGAGATCCTCGCCCTCTTGCTTTGCCATCCCTGGGATGGGTAAGAAGGCAATCTTCGGGGCTTTGCTAGAACGCGGGTCCTTTAGCTTCCTTTCCAAACCCACCTGAATGAGCTGCTCGCCATTAAAGCTGTTCTTGTCCAATCCATCTTTACGTTTGTTCTCAATGATCTTGTAGCCTATCCCGTCGAAGGCGGCAGCGAACTGATAGTAGTCGTCTTGGCTCCAGCGTTCGTACGGGTGCCGGTGGCAACGGGCGCATTGCAATCGGGTACCGAGGAAGAGTTGGGCAGTCGCCTCAGCCCGAAGGGTGGGATTGCGAAGGGCTCGGTAGTAATTTGATGGGGGATTCTCGTAACTGCTTCCGATTCCGGTGACGAGTTCGCGAGCGAACTGATCGAGCGGCTTGTTTTCTGCGAAGGCGCTGCGAATCCATGAGTGAAAGACTTTAACGCCCTTCTTATCGAGGGCTTTCTCTTCGTTTCTTAAGAGGTCGCTCCATTTCAAGGCCCAAAAGTCTGCAAAGGCGGGTCTCTCCAACAGTGATTCTACCAGTAAATCTCGTTTCCTGGGGTGTGTGTCTGCTAGGAATGATTGGGCCTCTTCTTGTGTGGGTAGGAGGCCAGTTAGGTCACGGGTTACTCGGCGGATGAAGTGGGTGTCATTGATCCTCTCGGAAGGATTCATTCGGAGGCGTCTTAGTTTGGCATACACGGCCTCGTCGATGACATTGGCCGGGGTTGGAGCAGCCCACGCAAAGTTGGGGCGGCTTCGGATGTAAGCGATGCGCACGGGCCTCTGAAGGTGAAGATAACGCACCGTGATGGTGGTTTCTCCCGGTTGCGTCGCGGTGACATAGCCGTCCTCACGAATATCTACGATCAGGTCTGAAGGCTCGTAGACAGCCCAGCGCGAAACATCGCGTTTAGATCCATCAGAGAAATGAGCGTTTACCTTCAAGTGCACACTATTATCCGAGCCGATGAGAACGTGTTCCTCAGGATCGGCACGTAGCTCGATGAGCTTAGGTGCGTCAGGCGCATCTTTTGGCAAGCCAGAGGCAATCCACTGCTGAAGGGGGATATACTCTAACGGACCGACCTTGAAGCGCTCGCCACCTTCGTGACGACGCTGAAGGGTTGGTTTGCGAAGTAGAAGGCTTTCTTCTGCTGCGTCAGGAATGAGTAATCTCGACGAATTGCTATGGATGAGAGCTTTGAAATCAATGTCAGGAGACTCTCCGCGTAGTGAGAGCTTTAAGGAACCGCGTCCGTGAGCGTTGCCATGGCACCCGCCGTTGTTGCAGCCCGCCTTGGAGAAGACCGCCATGACATCATGACGAAAGGATACTGTGTCTGCCCGAGTGCAGGCGAGACCGAGCAGGACGGACAGAGCTGTGAAGAGGCGAACCACGCCTTAAAAGAAACCGCAGAGATCACCCGAAGGTGCGTTCTAGATTCCGCCCTAAGCTGCTGCCTTCAGTTGCTCCTTATCCCTCAGTTGCTCCTTATAAGTTTGGAAGGTGATGAGTCGCTTGTTCTCCTGATCCCAGAGCCGGTAGTGCATGCATTTGAGGCTGGCCATGGGCAGAAGAGGCTTCACGTCATGGAACATCGGGTGCGAATTGGGACAGCGCTCAAGATTGTAGTTCGGAATGCGTGAACTGAGATGGTGAATGTGGTGGAAACCGATGTTTCCGGAAAACCACTGAAGCACTTTTGGAAGTTTGTAGAACGAACTGCCCTCGATAGCGGCGGTGGTGTAATCCCATTCGTCCCCCGCCGCCCAGTAGGTATCCTCATACTGGTGCTGCACGTAGAACAGCCAGACGCCACACGTCGCTGCGATGAGAATGGTGATGAGTTGGATGATCAGATAGGATTTGAGACCAAAGATGGCGATCAAGGTGGCTGCAAGACTAACCACGGCCAGGTTCATATACCAAACGGACTGTCTCTCTCTGGGCTTGGCACCTTTCGTAGCGAAACGTTCGCGTAGGAGGAAGAGCCAAGTCGGTGCGACACCTAGCAGAACAATAGGATGCCTAACGAGGGCGTAGGCGAATTTCTGCCAGCGCGAAGACTCCTCATATTCTTTCACCGTCAGCGTCCAAACGTCGCCTATCCCTCTTCGGTCAAGGTGACCGCTTGTTGCATGGTGGACTGAGTGTTCCCAACGCCAGTGAAAGTAAGGAGTGAAGACGAAGAGGCCAGAAACAAATCCCCAGAAGTTATTGGCACGTTTGGATTTGAGGAAAGATCCATGACCGCAGTCGTGGGAAATAATGAAGATGCGGACCAATACCAACCCAGCGATAACGGCAATGGGTATGGTGACGCCCCAAGAAATCGATTTCGTGAAATACATCACAGCCCAAAGGGTAATGTAGAGGCCGATTGAGTTCACTATCTGCCAGCCGGCTCGTTTGGCATCTGGCTTCTCAAACTCGGCTACGATGGCCTTCCACTCCTTCATAGATTCCCGGTGATGGCTCGTTTTGGCCACTGGCTTGACGGCAGGAGCAGGAGATGGAGGAATGAGGAGGTCGTTCATGCAGCGTAAAAGTAGGGGTTAGGCTTTTGAAGATCCTTCTGGTGATCCAGTCATTAGTAGCTACGGACTGATTGTCAAACCGGCATCAACCCGACCAATCTTGCGAACTAGGGTAGAATTGGTTCGTTTCCCACGGAGTGGGCTAGGCTTAGAGTTCCTTCAAGCTTTCTCGGCCGCGACGCTTTGTCGCGGGGTCGTCGTATTCGGTGTTAGGCATGGCCAGGCCTCGCTTGATCAGGGTGCGTGCGTCTGTCTTCCGCCCCATGGCGGCATAGGTGCGTCCTAGCTCGATCTGGTGGATAAGGCGATTTTGATTCAATGACGAGGCTTTGCGGAAGCACTCAACTGCTTTGCCGTAAGAGGCTTCTGGAATCGTGCCGTAGACAAGTTTGGCGATCGACCGCGTAACCCCGCCCACTCCGGCCAGAGCCTGATGCCATCGTCCCAGCAAATGCCAGGCGTAATCATTGCTCTGATCGCACTGAATGGCGTTCTCGGCGGCGCTCTTTAGTTTGGAGGAGATGGTAATCCTCTCTCGAGTTCCTACCAGGGGTGTTAGTTTGCCATAACAAATGGCCAGCGAAAGATGAGAATGACAGTCGGTCGGAGCTTCCGCGACAGCGCGCTTGGAGTAAGCGAGTGCGGTTTGAGCAATTTCCTTCTTGGAAGCTTTCTTACTAGTTTTATCCATTATGTAAATGTATTGTCTAGCGATTTTTACTAGCAATGATGCGTCCTTGGGCGCCTCCTTCTCCGCCTTAAGGTAGTAGTCGAGCGCGCTGTCTGGCTCGAACCGTTTGTCGTGAATGTCGCCTTTGGCAATAAGCGAACGGAGGGTTGTGGACTCAGCGGTCGCGACTGTCGTCAGTGCTAGCGTAAGGGCGATAAAAGTGATGAAAGGCGATTTCATGTTTTAGCGATGGACCTGGATAGGCGTTCGATGAGTGGCCTGATTGATGTATGGAGTGCGAGAATAAGAAGTGGAGCGAGCAGGCACCAGACAGCGATTCCGTAGAGTGCGGTCATTCCGTATTTTAGGAAAAACGCTAGAGGAGCTTCTGCGAATTCCGAAATCATGTTTGGAATGGATAAAGATACTGGATCAGCACGGAATAGCCATTCACCCAAGCGGTAGAAGCCGAGAATGAAGATCCACTGGAGGGGTGTGGCCAGCGTTTTAAATACTTGAAGGATGGGTTGATTTAATCGGAGAGGCATTCCGAAAGCGATTGTTAGTAGGGTTGTTGAGCCAATGATCGGAAAAATGCCGAAGGTCAAACCGCACGCGATAGCTTGCGCGATCTTGTGCGGGCTCGTGCCTTGAGTGAGCTGCTGCTTGATTGGGCGCAGCACCCAGCGAGCGAATAACCCTTCTGCTTTGGGAGTAGGCAGTTCTTGAACGGTCACAGACGCTTTTTGACGGCGTTGACGATCTGATTGGTCACTGGAAGGTGCTCGAATAGACCTGCCGTGGAATCCCAAAAGTCCTGGTGCAGCACTACTTTCCCTTCGTTGTTGAAGCGTATCTGGGTGATACCGATGGTTCGTATCGTTTCGCCCTTCCTCAACTTTGGCGCTTGGAAATCCATCCGCCAGCGAAAGTAGTGATCTTGGCCTGAACGCGCGACGTCATCAAACTCGACGCTGATACTGGTTACTGTATGCGCTGTTTCTAACAAATACTTCTCTATGGCTTCAACTCCTCGCAGCGTTTTCAGAGTATCATTGAAATACGCGTCTTCGGCATAAACCTCCTTGGTGGTGGCCGCGACGTTTGCTGGACTGAGATCGGAGAGGAAGGCCGTCACCCGGGCGATGGCAGCATCTTCTTCTGGGCTGCCCTTGGGAATCGCCGTTGCTTTGGCTTCGGCAATGGCCCTCTGAAAGTCGGCGACTCGCATTACGCTTTGGTTTGGCGTCTGGCAGGAAACGAGTAGGAGAACGAGGGCTCCGAGGATGGTCATGCTGAGGCCGATCGACCAGGGTAAGGACGCGGTGAAGGAGTGAAACACAGGCATGCTTCATAATACGTGGAAGCTCGCTGTTAGGATCTAGGCTTTCGCCAGAACATCGCCCAGCCTACTGGCTTGGGCCTTTAGCGCCTCTTTGGGGCGCGCGATGGCTTCGTCTACTGAGAAGTCGTCTGTGAGAGCCAGCAACTCGCGGAATTCTTTCTGAATCGCACTTCGGTCGTTTGCCGGAATGGTCCCCGCGATTGCGGCGATAGGCTTGCCATGAGCTTGCGCCAATTTGGCAACACCGTGGGGCCCTTTCCCCGACAATGTCTGCAGATCCATGCTGCCTTCGCCCGTGATGACCCAGTCAGCTTTTTGGACAGCACTTTCCAATTCGATGCGTTTGCAAATGTAATCAAAGCCTGGCACAAGGGTTGCCTGACAGAGAGACAGCAAGCCGAAGCCGAGCCCGCCTGCAGCACCTGCCCCCGGAACGTCGCCAAAGTCCCTGCCAAGATCGCGCTTTGTGATTTTTTGAAGTTGTGTCAGTGAGGGCTCGAGCTGCTTCATCATTCGTTCATCTGCGCCTTTCTGAGGACCAAAGACGGCAGTTGCGCCTTGAGGACCTAACAAGGGGGCGGTGACGTCGACAAGTACGAGGCACGATGCTTGGAGAGTTTCTTGAGGAGCGTTGATCTTGTTGAGATGAACGAGTTCGATTGGTATGGTGAGTTCCTCGCCGCGACCGTTGAGAAACTGATAGCCGAGGGCACGCGCCATTCCCATGCCCCCATCGTTGGTTGCACTTCCACCTAAACCAATGACGAGTTCGGTCGCTCCTGCCCGAACCGCAGCCTGCATAAGTTGCCCTGTTCCATAAGTCGTCGCCTTGCTTGGATCGCGTTCTTCTGGATGCAGTATGGCTAATCCGGAAGCGGAAGCCATTTCTAAGGTCGCAACTCCATCGTCCCCAAGCCAGAACCGAGCTTTCGCAGGAAGAGAAGCTACGGCATTCTCTACGTCGACTTCATTCATCTTGCCGGCTGAGGCGGCAGCCAGTGCCTCTAGGGTGCCGTCGCCTCCGTCCGCGATGGGACAATGCACACACTCGACACTGGGCAGAGCGGATTGGAGACCACGTTCGGCGGCCTCGCAGGCTTCCGATGCTGTGAGCGTTCCTTTGAATTTATCGAAGGCTAGGACCAAGCGCATGTCGGACACTGACGCGAGATCTCTCAATTGCATCTTAGAAAATTTGTTTGCCGCGATTGGGGCTTTTCAACAGCTCTCGGGCCAGTAGACAATCTCTTCATGATTCGCCCCTGTCTTTTAGCTTTCGTAGCCCTGGCCGTCGCGGTCTCTGCTCAAGACAGTCCACCTAACATCGTCTACATCATGTCGGATGAGTTGGCCTATTTCGAGTTGGGCCATATGGGAAACCCCTACATGAAAACGCCACGGATTGACCAGATGTCCAAGGAGGGAATTCGCTTTACCAATGCGCTGGCTGCCTCTCCAGTTTGCGCGCCCCTGAGAGGCTGTTTCATGACGGGTAAACACTCTGGGCATGCATCGGTGAGGGCGAATGACGGCGGCACGCCGCTTCGTGCTGAGGAGGAGACCATTGCATCGATGCTGAAACAGAAGAACTACGCCACGGGTGGCTTTGGGAAGTGGGGCGCGGGTGGTCGCGATTCTACGGGCGTTCCAGAGAAGCACGGGTTTGACCATTTTTTTGGTTACTACGACCAAGTTCACGCCCATACCTTCTATCCTGCCTACCTGATTCGGAATAGCGAGGAGGTCCCGCTGAAAGGCAATGAGGGCGGACGATCGGGAGAGACTTACTCACATTACGAGATCATGAAAGAGGGGCTTGAGTTCATTCGGAGGTCCAAAGACACCCCCTTCTTCTGCTACCTTCCCATCACCCCACCTCACGGCATGTATGACATTCCGGCTGATGATCCAGCTTGGGAACTTTATAAGGATGAGGACTGGATCAACGATAAGTCGATTGGTCAGGATGTGAAGAATTACGCGGCCATGGTGACGATGGTGGATAAAAACTTGGGTGCCGTGATTGACCTACTCAAGGAGCTTCGACTTGAGGACAACACCATCGTCTTCTTTACCGGTGACAATGGCGGGCAAGATAGGTTTCAGAGTAAGGAGCGTCCGCGAGGATTCTTTGGGCCTAATAAAGATCCGAAGACCGGTGTAGAGTTTCGTGGAGGCAAGGGCAATCTCTACGAAGGGGGGCTCAAGATTCCCTTTCTCGTGCGCTGGCCCGGAAAGGTCCAGCCTGGGCGGGTGAGCGATCTCATCTTCTCCCAAGTGGACATCATGGCCACGCTGGCTGAGGTTTCAGGAACAAAGGCTCCGAGTGATACCGATGGACTGTCAGTTCTCCCTGAGATTCTCGGAAACTCGGCTGAGCAGAAGAAACACGATATGCTCTACTGGGAATACGGCAATCAAACGGCGGTGCGTTATGGCAAGTGGAAGGCGGTCGAGTCTAACAAGCGTAAGAAGTCGAGGTGGGAACTCTTCGATCTCGAGAAGGATATTGGAGAACAGCAGTCGATTGCGGAAGCGTATCCAGAGATCCTGACGAAGATGCAAGCATTCGCCAAGGCGTCGCATGAACCCGTGAGATCCGGGACCTATCATGATGAAAAACAAGTGCGCCATCAGAAGGATCGGAAGGCGAAGTGGGGTGCTGCAGGCCCTCCTGAGTCAGCTCGGAAGCCGAAGACTGCTAAGCGCGTCGGTTCAAAGAAGTGAGACGCGAAGCTGGGATCTGGCGGGAAGATAGGGACGTGAATGGACAACAGCCGGGCTATTCGGCGCGTCGCTTTCTGTGAAGATTGCGCATCCTGGGAAGGCGTCGCAATGGTTTGTATGCGACCGCTCCTGTCCCGATTGAAACCCCGCGTGCCTCTGCAGCTGGGAGGGCGTTGATTGGTGGGGGGCCTGGCGCTTTCTTATGCGTGGGTCTTTGGAGTCTGCTGGGATGGGCGCGTACTGCTGGGCGTGCTCACCCCGAAGAAGCTTTGGTTTTGTTCGATGAGTTGGGCTCGCCGATGATGAGAGATAGAATTGTCGGGAGAGCAGAGACGGACCTTGATCGTGCGTTTGAGCAACTAAAACTGAGTGAGCTTACCGCTTTCACGATTCTGAAGACGGTTGACAAGATGGTTCGCAAGGCTGCTGCGAAAGCGCTGCCTGGGCTAGAAGCGCTGCCTGGGCTAGAAGCGCTGGTTGAGGAGAAAAGCTTTGCGGGAACGGCTCTTTATGAATCTCGGCGGGATCGAATCTATTATGATGCGATGTGTGGGTGGGCGAAGCGGGATCTTGAAAAGGCGCGGGCTTTTGCTGATGGGATTTTGGATCCATAGGTGAGAGC
>JAACDM010000305.1 GCA_009936795.1 Verrucomicrobiaceae bacterium
CAACAATGAAACCCGTAGGTGACAGTATGGCAAAGCCAACGAAGACAGTAAGGTAGAGGCCAAGGAAAGGCATGACGATGATGGTGGTCAGCGTAAGGAATACGATGATTACAGCGCGTCGCCAATTCGAGCTTCTTGCGCCGATGATCATTCCTAGTCAATACACAACCAGTAAGTAGAAGAGAAGTTCGAACATGACGGTGACCAGATGGATCCATGGAGTCAGGCCGGGCCTCAACAAGACAAAAGCAATGGCGCTGCTGCCGATCACCAAGGCGAAGACCAGAGCGATACGTTGCAAAGCTCATGCCTTCAATTTCATCAGCGCGGCAGATAGAATTGAAGTTGTTAGCAGAATAGTAAGGGTTTGTTGGCTCTGCTCACGGACGACCGTGTTAGCGGAAACTAACGCCAAGACGAGGAAGCTCCCAATCCAAAGGCAGTAGCTTAGAGGAGGCGTCGGTATCTGGTCCACTAAGAAGCTCGATACAAATTGGTTTGATAGGGTAGATCTTCGAACGGGATCGACTTGAACGCTCTCAGCGAGACTCACTTGCTTCAGCAACTTCGTTGGCAGGGCCTCGTCGGGATGCGGTAGAACCACAGTGAGGTGGGTATTCACATCAAAACGATCGAATACGTTGATGGGCCACTCATTGATAAGGGTGTCGATACCTTGGGCATCGTGCCACATGGCCTGGAGCACCAACTTACTGTTGATTGTCGATAGGCGGGGTGGCAGCCAACCTTACGAGGTTTCGAGGCCACTGATAGGTCATTGCTAGTTTAGTGAAAGGTGATCCGCTGCTCTGCGTCGACGAGCTTTAGGATGACCTGGCATTCAGCAGAACGGCCTTTTAGACTATTGGCGAGTGTCAATTCACCATCCAAGGTGAGCTGTCTCTGGGCGGTGAGGGAATTGTCGAAAGCTCATCAATCGTGATGAGCTTTCGTTCAATTCGAATCTGAGATTACTAGAATCGGCGCTTCTCGAAGAAGAGTGTGAACTCGTGACGATTGCCCGTAAGATGTGTTTCGGCAAGCAACTGCAGCTGTGCTCCTCTTGCTGAGTGAACGATTTCGTCAAACACGGCGCAAGGAGCCTCTAGATTCTCTACTCGTGGGACTTTTAGAGTGAAGATCACGAGTCCATGGGGTTTCAGAAAGGCAGCTAGGCGGTTTACATGGCCGATCGATTCGGTTGGAGGCCCATTCAGGTCTGACAGCATGGCATCGTAGGAAGTGTTCTCCTTCGGTTGATACGCTGCGACATCTGCAAGCACTGCATGGAGGCCCGGTGCACCCTTCAATCGCTTGTCCATTGGGGCGCGATCAATCGCGGTGACCTGCTGTTTCCGGTTTAAAAGCTCCAAGGTCATGCCGCCAGGAGACGCGCCGAGTTCGATCCAATGGCTGCCTTCTGCTAAGGGCGGCCTATAAAGCTTCAGATAGTGCAAGGCTTCGGCGATCTTGGCACCGGCTCGGCTAATCGAATCCGGGGCATCGCGATCGATATACAGACTCCCGCCAGGATAGAAGCCCTGGCATTGCTGGGAGGATTGCATGCCACAGAAGAGGCCTTCCTTGCCGACGAGGCAGAACAGGGTCTCTTTCTCTGGATCCTGTTCCTCTACGCTACTAACAGCGAGATCCGGAAAGAGCGGCTGCACGCGGCCTCGTAGATTGGAAGCCAGCCCCTTGTAATACTTGTCAGGCGATCCCGGATTGAGGGGACCGGCAAAGACTCCCTGGGGCTTGCGATGGGCAAACTTCTTCTTGAGGGTCTGCGCCGCCTTTTCAATAAAGCCCTCCATCTTGCGAGCGTTGCAAGGCCAGGTGTGTTCCATTGGCAGGTTCCAACTCAGAAACTTCGACCAATCTGAGTCATGCAGCGTGTCTTCTGAAACAGACCTGACAAGGTAGTAATCCTGTCCCAAACGAGTCTCGCCGACGGCTTCAAGCTTGCGAAATAGGTTTTTGCGCACCGGTTCGAAGATCGTGGGAACCCGGAGAAGCCAAGGAAAGTTGTTCGTCATCAACTGCAGAATGAACCCGTTATGGCACTATGAAAGAAATCTCTTGCGTTCGGTCCTTACCCGGCGAGTCTCCCGCTTCCTCCTTTGTGGAGGCGAGCGTTTCTAGCCTAACGTAGCACTTGGTTGAAGACGCACTCACGGTCACTTCGTTTCATCTACAGTGCCCCTCATGTTAGTCCTCAACCCGAAGGGTCTTACCGACCCTAGCCTTTGCTCGTGCATTTCAACGAATTTCAGCTAGACCCACTCATTCTCCGCGCCGTCGACGCGGCCGGTTTCTCCACGCCCACGCCTATTCAGAAGAAAGCCATTCCGTTAGTCCTCTCAGGCGTCGATCTCATGGCGTCTGCTCAGACGGGCACAGGAAAGACCGCTGCGTTTGTGCTTCCAACCCTGCATCGGCTTATGCAGCCGCCTGCCAAGAAAGGCCGTGGGCCGCGTGTCCTCGTTCTCACACCCACACGTGAACTCGCCGCCCAAGTCGATGCCGACATCCAGAAATTTGGTAGATCCTGTCAGTTCACGGCGGGAAACATCGTTGGTGGGGTGGGGTATGCGCCTCAGATCAAGCTTCTCAAACGACCACTCGACTTGCTCGTAGCCACGCCTGGCCGACTGATGGCTCACATGGAGCAAGGCCTGGTCGATTTCTCTCGGCTCGAGGTTTTCATCCTAGATGAGGCTGACCGGATGTTAGACATGGGTTTCGTACCTGCGGTCAGGAAGATCTCTGCGCCGATGCCCAAGAAGCGCCAGACGTTGCTCTTCTCAGCCACGCTGGAAGGCCAGGTGCTGAACATGGCTCAGGAAATGTTAAACAAGCCGGAGCGGATCCAGTTAGCCGTGAATTCACGACGTCATGACGACATCGCTCAGCACGTCTATTTGGCCGATGACGCTGCCCACAAGCAAGCACTCTTGGAGCATCACCTAAAGGACGAGACCTTGAGACAGGCTGTCGTCTTTACGCGGACCAAGCGTCGCGCCGATCGTCTTGCGACCAAACTCATACGGAGTGGCTACAAAGCAGCGCCCTTGCATGGCGACATGCGTCAGGGTGCGCGCAAGAAGACCATTGCTAAAATGAAATCTGGTCAGGTGAGCATCCTCGTCGCGACTGACGTTGCTGCTCGGGGGCTTGATATCAAGGATATCAGTCACGTGATCAATCTCGATCTTCCGATGGTGGCCGAGGACTACATTCATCGTATCGGTCGAACAGGGCGAGCTGGCGCAACTGGCATGGCGGCTTCCTTTGTCAGTCTCGAGGAGTGGGAACTTCTAACAGCCATTCAGAAACTGACTGGATGGGAACTGCCCCGCGAGACCATTCCAGGCTTGGAAGCACGTTCTCAAGAGCCTCGTAAAGGTAGTCGGTCGAATGCACCTAGCAAAAAGTCGAAACCAAATCGCAATCGGCGACGTGGCGGTCGTGGTGACCAAGGGGGAGGACCTTCAGCCAAGAAGAAGACTGCAAATCCAGGAGCAAAGAAGGCAGCTAAGAAACGGACGTTTCGTAGGCCTCCATCGAAGAAACGTCCTCGTCGTCGGCCAGCGTCAGCTCGCGCGGCTAACTAATCGACTTGCTTTATCTCAGAACGAGGTTATTTGCTTAAGCTTACCCGACACGAGGGAAGCAACCAACCCTCCCGCGCTAGTGCGCGATGTTCGTCCGAAAGCCCCGCTGATTCTTGTGGTCATTCTCGTGTCCACCTTACAGCATCCCATGGGTTATCGTTTGATGAACACATACGGCGGACCGGCTTAGGGAAGCACTTTACCTATATGGAAGAAAGACTATTGAAATTGTTAGGGCGTAAAGACTATGTGCCCGCGAATGTGCCGGAACTGCTTCTGGTGTTGAAGGAACCGCGCAATCAACAACAAGCCTTACAGAAGGTTCTGAAAGCGCTAGAGAAATCTGGGCAGATCGCTCGGATTAAGGGGAACCGCTACATTATTCCGAGAGAAGCCGATCTCATCCCTGGTCGAATCCAGATCACTCGGCACGGACGCGGGTTCCTTACCCCCGATGAACCTGGATTAGCCGAGATCTCCATAGCGTCGAGTGCGAAGGGAACAGCTCTCCACGAAGATCATGTCTTGGTTCGCCGCGATGTCGTCCCGCGTGGCAAGAAAGCACACCCGGAGGAGTCTAGATCCGGTGTGGTCGTGCGGGTGCTAGAACGGCGCCGCAGTCAGATCGTAGGCACGTTGAAGCGGAGCAAGAAGTTCCTTTATGTCATTCCGGATGATCCTCGGATGCCTGAAGACATCTACGTACCCGAGCCTAAAGACGTGGGGCGCCCGGCGCGTGTAGGGGACAAAGTGGTGGTGCAGTTAGGGGAATGGGTCTCGCGACATACGAATCCGGAAGGGGAGATCATTGAAGTGCTAGGGCCACCCACGGCGGAGGGGGTCGATATGTTAGCAGTGCTCCGTCAGTATGACTTGCCGCTCAAGTTTCCTGCCAAAGTCCTCAAAGAGATCAAGCAGTTTGGCAAGAAGGTGACGGAGTCAGACTGCGCTGGACGGACCGACTGCCGGGCTCATTCCGTGATCACCATTGATCCTGCGGATGCCAGAGACTTTGATGATGCCTTCTATCTGAAGCGGACCGAGTCGAATCGGTGGAAGTTGTGGGTGCACATCGCAGACGTCTCGCATTATGTGAAACCTGGATCTGCGCTTGATATCGAAGCCGAGAAGCGAGGGAATTCGACTTACCTAGTGGATCGTGTCATCCCGATGTTGCCAGAAGCATTGAGTAATGAGCTTTGCTCTCTCAAGCCTGAGGTTGATCGCCTAACCAAGTGCGTGGAATTCTTGATCGGGGACAATGGCGAAGTCATCCGATCCAAATGTTATCCCGCTGTGATTCATTCGCAGCAGCGTTACAGCTATGAGGAAGCCTTTAAGATCCTCAAAGGCACCAAGCAGAAGACTCCGATTGAGTGCATGCTCAAAGATGCCGGAAGACTCGCAGCGAAGATCCGTAGACGCCGATTTAAAGCGGGTTCCCTCGAGCTGGATTTCCCAGAAACCAAGATTCGCCTTGATGATCATGGTGCGGTTCTGAAGATCGAGAAAGTTGAGAACGATGAGTCCCACCAACTCATCGAAGAGTTCATGCTCTTGGCAAACGAAGCTGTGGCTGCACGCTTGATCAAGCTCAAGCGTCCGACCATTCATCGAGTCCATGAGCGGCCAGATCCAGATCGCTTGGAAGACTACCGCCAGGATGTGCTAAGCCACAATGTGCCTTGCGGAAATCTGGAGAAGCCGGCCGAGGTACAGAAGCTTCTAAAGAAACTGGGCACGCTATCGATAGGCCCAGCACTGAAGATCGGCTTTCTCAAGTCGCTTATGAGAGCGCGCTATGCTGTTGAACCGTTAGGACACTACGGCTTGGCCAAGGCCAAGTATGCCCACTTTACCTCTCCCATACGACGTTATGCGGACCTCGTGGTTCATCGTAGTCTCTTCGAGAAACTGAAGTCTAAGTCTCGGAGCCTTGCTCGCATTGCGGATCACCTATCATCAACTGAGAGGAATTCCGCCGATGCTGAGCGCGATAGCAAGAGTGTGAAGCTTTATGCCTTTCTTGAGCATCAGATCAAGTCTGGTGAATTGCACACCTACAAGGCCATGGTCACGGACCTACGGAACTTCGGCGTGTTCATCGATGTGGGTGATCTTGGGATGCGCGGGCTCGTCCCCATGTCCTTGCTTGATGACGACTTTTACGAGTTTGATGACGCACGCATGCAGATTAGAGGACGGCGCTATGGGCGAGTGATTAAGTTAGGGGAGTACATCGAAGTCCAAGTGGCCAAGGTGGACACGTTCAAGAAGCAGGTGGACTTCAAGCTTGGCGGGAGGAAAGCCATGAAGCCCAAGGACAAACGCCATCGGCGAAAGGGGAAACGAAAGCCAGCGGAGCAGAAAGAAACGCACAAAGGGCAAAAGAAACGTAGTGCACCCAAGATAGCGGGGCGTGAGAAGATGTCTCGAAAGAGATCTGAAGAACGTGGAAAGCAGCCGCGTTCTTCCAGAAACCAACGCTCGAAGAAGGCGAACAAATCGAACTAGAATGACGAGATGAATTATTTCACGCGTCTCGGCTCTCTTGCCATCTTCCTAATCTCAGCCTCGATACAGAGCACGTCGGCAAATGTCCTCTTCATTGCTGTCGATGACTTGGCGGCGACATTGGGATGTTACGGCGACGTTATAGCGAAGACTCCAAACATCGACCAACTGGCAGCGACGGGGGTGCGATTCTCCCGAGCCTACAATCAGCTCCCGTTGTGCAATCCGACTCGGGCCTCCGTCATGACCGGTCGGCGCCCGGATACCATCCAGGTCTACGACTTGGATCAACATTTCCGCGAAGCCTTGCCCGATGTCGTGACCCTTTCTCAGGCATTTCTTCAAAAGGGCTATTTCACGGCACGTGTTGGCAAGATCTATCACTACAACGTTCCCGCAAGCATCGGCACCGCCGGATTTGACGATCCTCCATCGTGGGAGAAGACGATCAATCCCAAAGGGCGCGATATACTTGATGAGGCGCTCATCTTCAATGCCGAGCCTCATCGCAAGATCAGCGCCGCGCTCAGTTGGTTAGCCGCAGACGGTGAGGATGAGGACCAGACCGATGGGATGATTGCTACACAGGCGATCCGAATGATGAAAGAGAAACGAAGAGAGCGGTTCTTCATCGCCGCCGGATTCTTTCGTCCTCACACGCCCTTTGTCGCGCCAAAGAAGTATTTCGACATGTATCCTCTCGAAGAAATCCGGTTGCCCTACGCGCCCGAGAATGATCGTGCGGATATTCCGGTGCCTGCCTTTGCTCACAATTGTCCCATCCCAAACTACGGATTAGATGAGATGACTTGTCGTAAGGCTGTGCAGGCTTACTACGCGTGTGTTTCTCTCATTGATGCACAAGTGGGACGTCTTCTCGATGCCTTGGATTCGCTAGGACTAGCAGAAACAACCTTGGTGGTCTTCTGGAGTGATCATGGTTATCATTTAGGCGAACACGCCGGCACTTGGCAGAAGCGCACCTTATTTGAAGAGTGCGCCAAGGCCCCTCTCATTATCCGTGCTCCTGGAAAGTGGGGAAACGGGCAGTCGTGTGATCGGATTGTCGAGTTTGTGGACATCTATCCAACGGTATTGGAGGTGACAGGCAAACCTTCTCAAAGTGGGCTTGAAGGAAGGAGTTTAGGACCACTACTGAATAATCCGCTCGCCCCCTGGGATGGCCAAGCCGTCACCCAGATCTTGCGACCGGCGGACGACCGCTTGAAGACACCCGTCATGGGCAGAAGCATTCGCACAGATCGATGGCGCTACACAGAGTGGGATGAAGGCCGCGCAGGAACCGAACTCTACGACCATCATGCAGACCCGAACGAGTTTCAAAACCTAGCAGTTGCGCCACCGCCGTATCTCAAAAAAGTCATGGCTTCGCTGAAACGGCCCCTAGAGAAGAAGGCGAGAGGCAAAGTCCCCGAAACTCCGTTCAATCCACCTCGTCTATGACAATGAGGCGACAAGTTCAATCGACACCTTGACCAATGTCTGGGTGAGCCTAGCCTCCAGGGTCCCATCGATTACCTCAACTTCTAAGATATCTACGCATGAGCAAACTAGCCTGGAAGAACCCACCCAAGTACTGCCCCCACCGCGATAGCGCCGAGGGAGTGAAACTTAGGATCGCCTACAATTCGCTCTACAGCGACGTCGAGTTCATCAAAAAGGACGTCACGCTAGAAGAGAGGGACAAGGCGATTAAGGAGGTCTTGGAATCCGATGAGGTGAAGAACTGTCGAATTCGGCTTCGAAGCCAAGGGATCATCCACTCAAGCCTTAACCACCTCACAGTGAACCTGCGTGAGCCTGAGGGACTTGACCTATCCAGTGACGAGATCGAGGAGATGTTGAGTGTGGCCCATCAGTGGAGTGAGGTTTGCCGAGAGTACAACAAAGGGAACACGGACAGTCCGGAGCGAGCGGTGAACAATCCGCCAGCGTTTAAGCATCCAACGACGAAGGAAGAGGCGGTCAAATTCCTAACCTGTGAGATCGTGTTCGGAGGGTCTGCCCAAGTGACGAGTGATACTCATGTCTCGGGACTGACACTAGATGACTTTCGGTATTTGGAAGAGTCCGTAACTGTGGAAAGGTTTCAGAAGATTCTTGATGAAGTCGCGTCTAACACCGAGCCTGAATGGTCGGAGGGCTTCAAGCGCCTAAACGACTTTGATGAAGTGGGCCATTACGTATCTTACAACACCTCACTGGAAGCTCCTTCGACTCAGTTGATGGGCTTTGTCTCGTCTGGGTTTGAGAAATGGAGGGACAGCAAGGCGGAGGCGTCTCGGCAAGTCTGTGACGGGTTCATCGATGAAAGCGCTCTGACAAAGGGTCTCATCGAATAGAGTAGGCCCAGGCCACTAATACTCCGTCTTAATCCCGAGGATGGACTCACAAGAAAACCGAATGAACAGGGCCAAGGAAGTGTCCTTTCGGCCACGCCACGCTTTCAAGGTTGCTTCGACACTCTGGCGAGCCTTGGACGAGAGGTTCCCTCGGAGTTCCAGATCTCGCGCGGCCTGCATCACTAGAAATGGTTGCTCGGAAGATAACAGTTTTACTAGCGCGCCTTCTTCCTTCGCCGCGGGTGCGAAGTTGGCCTCCACCTGATCGACCAGTTTCTTTAGAGGCACCTTCGCTCGGTCCTTCCCTAGATCATAACTTATTGCCGTGTCGCGGGTTAGGTTTACTTGATCGCTTTCTGGCAAATATCCCAGATCCCGGAGTTCCATAGCTTGATCAATCAACGTCGCCCGCATGTTTTCAAGCGTTTCAGCATGACTGACATCGGCCGCAAGATTGGTGATTTGATGAGGATCAAGGCGTACATCGTAGAGTTCTTCCCGGGGACGGATCGGTCCGGCAAAGGCACGCTGTGCAGCCGTCATGGATGACCGCTTCACTCCATAGAACTCATGCCGGATGTCACTTTGATCTGGATACACGCTTCGCTGGTTCCAGCCGAAATGGGGCATGTAATTTCTAATGTAGAGGAAGTTCCTGTCTCGCACCGATCGCGAGGAATCAAACACTTCATCGATCCGATCCCGGGCGCCGTAAACGATCTTTCGTGGCTCAGCCGACTTGGCTCCTCCAAGAAAGGGTAGCCCCTGCATGTATTCAGGAATCTCTAATCCTAACAAACTCAAGATAGTGGGCGGAAAATCGACAAAACTAACAAGGTCCTCGACTGTTTTGCCAGGATCCGCCGACGCCAGATGGCGGAATTTTTCCGGAAAACGAACAATCATGGGCACATGCATGCCGGAATCGTGCAGCACGCGCTTGTGACGAGGCAGGCCTGCCCCGTGATCGGCATAATAGAAGACAATCGTATCCTCGGCCAAGCCGTCGTCTTTCAACTGCTTAAGAATTGCTCCGGTGTTATCATCCATCACCGAAACACAATCATAGTGGCGGGCGATGGTTTGCCGCACGATGGGGGTGTCAGGATAGTACGGGGGAACGGGTGCCGCCGCTGGGCCATGGATGCGTTCTGCAGGCAGCCGTGACTGCACTTCCCCCTGAAATTTTGCATAGGACCAGGTCATGCTGCGCGATTGATGGGTCGTCATGTCGTTGAAGACGGCAAAGAAAGGTTGCTCCTTGTCCGGGCGATGGCGCCAGTGTGCTGTAGCGCTGCTCTCGTCCCAGGCTTCCTCGATAAGCCGGGCCTCGGAGCCCGTGTTGTAATCCGTCTTAACATTGTTCGTGGTGTAGTAGCCTGCCGCGCGAAGGAAGGAAGGCCACGCCTTGATCGACTCTGGAATGACAAAGTCACTGCGCATCTGATGGGTCCCCATGGTCTGCGCGTATAGCCCGGTGATAAGACAGGAGCGAGACGGCGAGCACACGGGAGCTGTGGCAAATGTGTTCGTGTAGCGCACGCCCTCCTCGGCCAACCGATCAACATGGGGCGTGTCCGCGTAATCGTCTCCCCAACAGCCAAGCGTGGCGCTCATGTCTTCGACCGTGATCCAGAGGATATTGGGACGGTCTGCCGCGGGTGCCGCCAACGCCAGGCATGAAAAGATGATGCAAAGCAGTCGTCGTATCATGCGAGCACTCAAGCGCTTTGGATTCCATGCGCCAACCTTACAGTGGCATCCCACGCCAATTTCTGCCTGAGGGAGCCCATGTCCACTTTCTCGTGGGAACTCCACCTGCTGGTCATAGCTTCGCTTACGAGGCTGAATCTCCCTCGGTGGCGGGCGCCTGGCTTGAGCTGAGCAGTTGTGTGAGTGGTTGATTGATAGGTGATTGTTATAAAGGATTGATATCTACTTTATTCCAGACGGCCAACGATACTCCTCGTGGCCAGTTGACCCGGCAAACAACTCAGGATAGTTTCTAAGAAATGTTCAATCTAAACAGCATCCCAGCCCAGCTAGCTAGCGCCGCATTGCTCTCTCTAGCGCTCGTTTCTTGCCAGACCGTCGACCCCTACACAGGTGAACAGAAACTTTCAAAGACCGCTTCGGGCGCGGGAATCGGAGCTGCTCTCGGTGCTGGTCTAGGAGCGGTCATTGGAAATAACACCGGTGACGGTAATGCCGGGCAAGGCGGCCTCATTGGCGCGGCTCTCGGGGCCGGCCTCGGTGGTGGAATTGGAAACTACATGGACCGTCAGGAAGCCGCCATCCGCGCTGAGCTTGAGGGCACCGGCGTGAGCGTTACCCGCAACGGCAACAACATCATCCTGAACATGCCCCATGACATCACGTTCGATGTCGCTGACGACCGCCTTCGCTCTGATTTCGGCCGCACTCTCAACTCTGTCGCCATTGTCCTGCGGAAGTTTGACAAAACCCTCATCAATGTAGACGGCCATACCGATTCCGATGGCGGTGTCGATTACAACCAGGCCCTCTCTGAGCGCCGCGCAGCCTCGGTAGCCCGCTTTATTGAATCCCGCGGCGTGAACGGCCAACGCCTGATCGTCCGCGGCTATGGTGAGTCCAGACCGATTGCCTCCAACAATTCGAGCGCCGGCAAAGCACAAAACCGGCGTGTGGAATTGCATATTGCTCCACGATAAAACTTCAAGGCCTTGGTGCCAGTTACATGTCCTCGATGCCAACCATGTAGCAAGGTGCAGCTTTAGGATCTTTGCCGAAAGCATGGAAGTTGAGGCGGTGTTCGGCTGTATTGAGTGCGTGCTCACCGAAGAAGAGTTCGCCAAAGGTAACCACTCGGGCGTCAGGCAGGCTGGTTTCGTCCAAGGTTAGCTGCATTTTTTTTCAAGGCCGATTCTCTCCTTGGTATCGTTGCTCTCCCTCACCTTAACAGGCAACCCATCGAGAGTCTTCCAAGCGTCAGTGAAAAGCCCGAGATCGAAGTAGCCTTGAGCGTTGGTCAGTGTTTCCATTCTTGGTGTTCCGATCCTCGTCACTGGCCGCCTTGCTGGCAATCCTCATCTCCGTTTTCACGGCATGCTCGGAGCCTCCAGCTACCAGGGCACAACAACCGAGAAGCAAGGCATCAGTCCAGGCTCTCTCCGCTCTCATTGATCCTGCC
>JAACDM010000306.1 GCA_009936795.1 Verrucomicrobiaceae bacterium
CGTTCTGAATGCTTAGAATTCCTAAACAGTTCTCAAGGGTTAGAGCTATTGCACCCTTGAATCGCCTATTGCAGCTCAGTCCGAAGTAGCCGAAAGCTGTGGATGACCTCGCCATCAATGGACACCACTGAGTAGACTACAGATGGGTCTGCCAAGGTCGTATCAACATCGAGCAGACCAAAGGATTGCTTTGCATTATAGGAGAACACGGCCGCTTCCATCGTTTTATGCACATGCTGATTCGTGAGCCGCGAACTGTTGAACTCATAGAGCGGGTAGGTATCTGGACGATCGATCTTCCAAAGATCCGAGCGGTGTCGATCCGCAGACATCAGGAGGACACCTTCAATCTTGTGTTCAGCGAGAGCCTTAAAGATAAGACTTCGCTCGTCTTTAAAGCCGTTCCAGGTGTCTTTACTATCTCCCTTGGCCTCGTAGACCCACGGCACCGGCGAACAGAGTATTTTGAATATGCCCGTTGATTTTTGAACCTTTTCCAAGAGCCAGTCACGTTGTACTTTTCCTAACATCGATATTTCCCCCAACCCTGGATCAAGGTTACGATAAAAGCGACCATCTAACATGATGACATGCACGTCACCGAGATAGAAGTCATAATAGCAACCAGGCTGAGCATCTCCTCCACCATACCCTGGATTGACCCAATTGTCTCTGAACACCTCGTAGACAGGGCGCTTCCAGGCGGGCAGATCGATCTCGGGCCCCTCTACACAGTCATTCACACCGAAGTCGTGATCGTCCCAGATGGAATAGACCGGTGTCTGGGCGACTAAGGCAGAGAACTCTGGTCGGGCTTGGCGACGATAGTAGCAGTAGTGCTGCATCGAAGGGCTTTCCGGGTCGTCGCTGTAGACATTGTCTCCTAAGAGAAAGAGTGCGTCAGGATCCTTTGTTCGAATGGTATCGAAAGCGCGCTCATTCTCGGGCACGAAGCCAGCCCCACCGCCGAACGCAATCCGTATCTTGGTCGGTGCGAGCGGCTTTACAGTCGTCTTCAGGTGGTGCACGGCAATCGACGAATCCGTTGCTGATTGATCTCCTACCAAGACTCGATAGTGATAGGACGACTGAGGCTTGAGCCCTTCGACTGGTACTTTGGCCGTAAAGTCTGTCGCGGTATTCGTTGATACATACTCACTAATAAGCGCTTGTGAAAAGTCCTCAGCGTTCGTGGAGACTGCAATTCTGACCTCTGCAGCTTCCAGGCTGCGGACCCAGACAGTCGCGCTAGATCCAGAAATCTGGCCTAGCATAGGCCCGTGAACTATGGGATCGAGCCCTTCCCGAAGTTGTGCGAATACAGGATGGGATTGCAGCTCTTCTAGCCCCGTCTTCGTACCACCGACGAGTCGATTGAGACTGACCCCTGCCGCAGTCGCCCTGAGTGCAGCTGCGGCGGCGACGTCGAGGTCTCCAAGCATGCTATGAGCCACCGCTCGCATATAGTGACTCTCTCCGTGGTTTACAAGATCTGGAGAGAGTGGGTTCATGGCTTCGAGGGCAACTCGAGGCTTCCCTCGAAGCATTGTCCGGAAGAGTTCCTGGTGAATTCGTTTGAACTGGTTTTCTTTCAATCTTTCTAACAGAGCCTCAGTATCTCCTGGCAATCGACTAAAACCGATGCGTTGGTAGCGCTCGAGTGTTTGCCGGAGCTTCGCCACAATCTTTGGCTTTTCTGTATAGCGATTGGTTGTTTCGGTCGGATCATTCTTCAGGTTGTAGAGCTGTCCCTCAGGCGCATCAGCCGCCACGGGTACCTTGGTAAATCCGCCAGAACCTTTGCCTAGAATGAGTTTCCAGTTATCGATCCGAATGGCAAACGTCCCACCGAGTGAATGATGCACGATGGCTTTGCGGACAGACTTCGTCGTCGTACTCTTGAGAATGGGAAGCAGGTCATAGCTGTCTTCGCCCTCTGCTTTGCCCAACGGATGGCCAACAATGCTCGCTGCTGTGCCCATAAGATCCGCAAGACAGATGAGTTGATCACTCACCGATCCAGCTTTCACCTGACCCGGCCAACGTGCTAAGAACGGAACGCGATGGCCGGCCTCATGAATGTCTGCTTTCTGCCCGCGCCAATCTCCATTTGCCCGGTGACCAGTTTTCTCAATCATGTTGGCAGGCCAATGTGATCCGTTGTCTGACGTAAAGATGATCAGTGTGTTATCCGTTAGTGCCTCATCATCAAGAGTCTTGAGGATTTGACCTAGAGCCGCATCCGTTTGATAAACGAAATCGCCATACGCACCGATGCTAGTCTTGCCCCTATAGGCCTCTGAGGGCACCCACGGCGTGTGTGGTGATGCCAGTGGCACATAGAGAAAGAAGGGCTTGTCAGATTGCTTGGCTCGTTCTGAGAGGTAACGGGAAGCCTGATTCGCGATGGTTGGCAAGACGCCGTCGAAGGTGAAATCCGGGGCCCGTAAGCCAGCACGCCAAAAACCGTTGCCTCCAGCCCAAACCCGTTTTGAACCTTCATCTTGGACGGTAGGTGCCTGTACAACAACGTCATCGTGTAGCCAGAGATAGGGCGCCATATCGAGCGACGCCGGGATGATGTAGGAGTGGTCGAAACCCAGGCTAAGCGGGCCGTGTGGGATACGCTGGCTAAAATCGGTCTGTTCATTGAACCCGTTACCCAATCCAAGGTGCCACTTGCCCACGACACCTGTGTGATAGCCATAGCGCTTCAACATGCCTGCCACGGTTAGGCGTTTCTGCTCGATCAGAGCCGGGCTGTCGCCGTAGAGCACGCCCTTCTTTAGAGATGACCGCCAACAATACCGACCTGTGAGCACGCCGTATCTAGTGGGAGTGCAAACTGCGGATGGCGTATGTGCATCGGTGAAACGCATGCCCTCTCGTGCGAGGCGATCCATGTTTGGCGTGGAGATCTTGGATTCTGCCCGATAGCACTGAGGATCTCCGTAGCCGAGGTCGTCCGCCATGACGAAGATGATATTGGGCGACTCAACACCACTCGCGGCGTTGAATAATGCTAGAAGAAACGAACAGAACCAGAGACGATGCATGTCTCAGTCCTAAACCTTCCTCTAAGTCGACTCAAGCCTTCTCCAAGGCTTCAACGAGAAGAATACCGCCTTCGACGACGCGCACCTTGAAGGCAAACGACTGTCCCGCCTGGATGTTCTGATCGCTAAAGTCTGCAGGCACTTTCACGCCAACAGGTTCTCCCTGAGACACGACCATAAGCACGCGGCCATCAAGAGACCAACCTAACTGATCTTCGACTCGTCCATCCACCATATAAACGTTTCCTTGAAGACTCTTGGAGTTCTCAAGATACTCCGAAACATTGAGGCTTGTTAGGCCACGAAAGTCGCTACTACTCCCACCTCCGGCTAATTTAAACACCGCAAACCCACCACCCAGCAACACAATCAGAAGGGCAAGCCCTAACACAAGCGAGGGTCCTTTGGGCTGACGATTACGACGTGCCATAAG
>JAACDM010000307.1 GCA_009936795.1 Verrucomicrobiaceae bacterium
CAGTATTCTCGCTTCGACTTCCTCTTCGCGAACAAACCACTCGTCAAAGAAATCGATCGCGATCGCAGCTTCGTCGTGGCTGACCCCGTCTGGTTCACGGCGAGCGATCACCGCCCCGTGGTCACGACGATTGTGGCGAAGGATCAGTAAGTTTGGCCTCCTCCCGCAAGCGAAGCTGACCGCAAGCGGCCTCGATGTCGTGCCCCTTCTCCCGTCGAAGAGTCGCCACACATCCAGCTTTCTTCAGCACAGCAAGAAACGCGTCCTGATGAGCCTCTGACGGTCGCTTCCATGGCAGTCCATCAACCGTGTTGTAGGGGATCAAATTGACTTTGGCATTCACGAGCTTCGCTCGTTCTGCTAACACGCGCGCTTGCTCTAACGCATCGTTCACATCCTCGATCAAAATATACTCAAACGTGATACGCTGCTTCTTCTTCTCGCGATAATATCGCAGCGCTTCGAAGAGACGTTCTAACGGATACTTACGATTCACCGGCATGATACGATCACGCACTTCATCGGTGGCCCCATGGAGTGACACGGCAAGGCGGAGTTGCAACGGCTGATCCGCCAGCTTCATGATCTGCGGCGCAAGCCCACTTGTCGAAACGGTCAGGTGGCGCGCACCGATCCCGATACCCCAGGGCTCGTTGATGATCTCAGTTGCTCGCAGCAGATTGGTTAGGTTCGCCAGCGGCTCGCCCATTCCCATGAACACGAGGTTGTTCACTCGCTTGCCCGAAAGGGCCTCTGTCTGCATGACCTGCTCCACAATCTCACTGCTGGTCAAGTTCCTCGTAAACCCTGCTAGGCCACTCGCACAAAACTTGCAGTCATAGGCGCAGCCAACCTGGCTCGAAACGCAAAGCGTCTGTCGGTCTGAGCGCTCTCCATCAAAGGCAATGGAGGCCGGTATAAGCACGCACTCAATCAATCGTTTATCAGAAAGACGAAAGAGCAGTTTCTGCGTGGTGTCTTCAGATCCTTGCCGCCGGACCAACTCCATCTCACCAAGCGAGTAATTCGCAGCCAAAGCCTCGCGCAATGATGGGTCAAGATCCGTCATTTCCTCAAATGATTCTATTCTCTTCTCATACACCCACTTTAGAATCTGCTTCACGCGGAAAGGGCGCTCGCCCCACTCCACCAGGACAGCCTCAAGCTCCGCACGCGAAAGCTGGGTGATCGGGATCTTTCTGTACGGCTCTGTCATCAGCATGAGAAGCGACCCTTTACACGGGCCCGCGATCTCGTCACGCAAATTAGTCGTCTACCGGACTCGGCCATTCCTTCGAAGGCCGACGAGCAACGGCAAGATCACGTTGAAAGTCTTGAATCACATCTGGATGCTCCTTCGCAAGGTCCCTGCCTTCACCTGGATCCTCACCCAAATGATACAGTTCAAGAGCCGCTCCTGGCGCTGATCGGATCACTTTCCATTCCCCTCTCCGAGCCGCCTGCTTGAATCCATTCTCAAAGAACTCCCAGTAGAGCATGCGGTCTCGTAGTTCCAGCTGCGATTGTCCTTTCAAAGTGGGCACCACACTCCCCCCATCCGTTGGACCAGACACCTCCGCCCCTGCAAGATCCGCTGCCGTCACCAGGAAATCGGCAAAGCTCCAAGGACTATCATTCTCGCTACCAGCAGCAATCTCTCCAGGCCATCGAACCACCATCGGCGTCCGAATCCCTCCTTCCGTCATGTCGCGTTTCCTCCCCCGTAGTACACCGGAACTTTTAAACAAATGATCGTAGCGATTGGCCGCACCATTGTCAGAACAGAAGAAGACCACCGTGTTTTCATCGATACCACACTCTTTGAGTAGCGATAGCATCTTCCCTACATCACGGTCCATTCGCGTGATCATCGTAGCATAGACCTTCTCATCTTCATTCCAATCCTTGTCCGTGTAGGGGCCCAAATCTGGCACTTCAAACTTCGTATGAGGCACAGCGTAAGGCACGTAAAGGAAGAAAGGCTTCTCCTGGTTCCGTCGGATAAAGTTTAGAGCAAAGCCAGTAAACAAATCGTGCGTGTACTGCTGCCTCTGCCCATCGTCATTTCCAGGCAGATCAAACTTTGCTTCATTCAACCAGATAAACTCAGGGTAGTAGGAATGGGCCTTTCGTTGGTTGAGGTAACCAAACCACTCATCAAACCCTTGCTTGTTAGGCGTTCCGCTCGTCTCAGGTTCTCCTAGCCCCCACTTACCCGTGATCCCAGTAACATAACCAGCCGTCTTCAGAATCTCTGCCACTGTCACGTCCTCTACCTCCAATGGTACTCTCCCTTCACCGCCACCAAGCCCGATTACACCACCTTTCCCAAAGTTACCTCGGACACGCGTGTGCCCCGTGTGCAATCCCGTCAGTAAAACAGATCGCGCCGGCGCACATACCGGTGCTCCTGAATAACACTGCGTAAATCTTATCCCTTCAATCGCCATACGATCGATGTTAGGAGTTTGGATATGTTTCCCACCGTAACATCCCGCATCCGCATAGCCCATATCATCCGCCATGATAAAAATGATATTAGGTTTCGCGCCCCCCCCTTGGGCTGCCAGAATCGAGATCAGAACCACCACGGAAAAAGAGTGCATGCCTCATTCTGAACAGCCTCATTCCTGAGATCAAGCGAGGTCGTCAGTTGACGAACTTCCTTCCAACTGAGAAGAGTCTCGCCATGACATCCCCGCTCAGGATCGGTGCCGTCGGGCTAGGCCGTCTCGGACGTTTCCACGCTGAGACGGTTGCCAAACACCTCCCACACACCGAACTCGCTGCCGTATGCAGCGTGGTTCCTGATGAGTTGGCCTCGGCCAAAAATCACTTCCCCAATGCCTCAGGCTACGCCGACTACACGGAGATGCTGAACACGGAGTGCTTAGATGCAGTCGTGCTCACCTCCCCATCTGCCCTCCACTGCGCTCAATTGCTTCAAGCCGCAGAGGCCGGGCTCCATGTCTTCACGGAGAAACCCCTGGGGATCACGGGCGAGGAATGCCAGAACGTGGTTCAGCAGGTCAGCGCCCATCCCGATCTCACCATTATGGTTGGCTTCATGCGCCGCTACGATCCATCCTACTTGGAGGTCAAAACCCGACTTGATGCCGGAGACATTGGTCGGCCCATTCTCTTTAGAAGCTATAGCGTCGACCCGGAAACATGCATCGACGGCGCACTTGCCTACCTACCCCACAGTGCTGGTCAATTTCTCGACATGGCCGTTCATGACATCGACCTCGCACGCTGGGTACTGCAAAGCGAACCCCGAATGATCACCGCTGCGGGCGGATGCTATGCTCATCCAGAATTTGCCGCCCATGACGACGGAGATAATGTCGCCGCGTTCATGCAATTCAAAAATGAAACCATGGTATTTCTGTTAGCAGGCCGCACGGCACCCCACGGCTACCAAGTTGAAACCGAGATCATTGGCACGAAAGCCACGCTACGAGTCGGCATGACCCCTCAGCGTAACCTTGTCGAAATACTTGACGCACACGGCGTGCGAAAGCTCTGCAGCCAAGGCTTCCTTGAGCGCTTTGAACAAGCCTACATCGCCGAACTTGCGGCCTTTGTGCAATGTATTCGTAAAGGCAAGCCCGCCGAAGTCACGGTCAACGATGGACTCCGCGCCACAGAAATCGCTCTCGCAGCTCAGCAGGCGTTTCGCGATAGGAGCTCATCCAGCGAACCCGCGTAAGCGGTCCCCGATGCACCTCTAGCAGAGCTAGGGGAAGCCCTCTCACAGGACCAATCGTCAAAAAAGACATCCGATTGATCGGCAGAATCCTCTTTGAGTTGAGAAAGATCCTCGTGAAGTAAAAGGCCGACTAATACTCAACCGTCAGCCGGCTAAAGCGAGCGACACCCGCCTCGAAGGCCACCAGATCGCGCACGCTGAGAGTCGACACATCGTCAATCAACGTTGCTGTCGCGTCAGGGCCACTCATCCAATTCGTCAAATCTCCGGACACTTCAACTCGATACGAGACCTGCTGCACGGCCTGTTTGTTCACTGTGAGATTGAGATAATAGAACCCTGACACTTCTTTAAAACTAACAGTATAAGGCTCGTCCCACTCGACCTGAGGCACGTTCGGATCTAATCCCACAGCCACTTCCATCAAGTTATCGCGACCATCGCCGTCCGGATCCGCACCGAGATCTGTGATCAAATCACCAGTGAGTTCCACTGGTTCAAAGTGTTTATTCAGCCACTGCTCCGGGTTCAGGGCCGTCCCAGCGGCACCACCTGACGACGCTGTTTTAATGAGAAATGGCGAACCTGAGTTGTTGATCTGCCCAGTCACGACGATCGAGGCCGAAGCGATATTCTTAGACAGTCGGCAGACCAATCGATGCCTCGGGCCAAAGCCAATCACCGCTCGTCGCAAGGACCCATTCCGGTTCGACTCCACCCGTGCTACCCCACATATAAGCACGACGCCTTGCAACGAAGGGCACTTCATTCGAATCGAACTGCACCATACTAGCAAAGAGCTTCGTGTCGGAATTATAAGTCGTCCGATCGATAACGGTCCATTTGGATGCCCACTGGGATCGATTAGAAAGCCTTGGAACAAATCCCGGCGCGAAGGTACCGATCTCAAAAGATACAGAGGCATCGAATGCCTGATCATCCGACATCAAATGGATACTGTATGGAATATTCGGCCAAAAGACTTTCGCCACTGAGGCAGGATTTGCGAAGAGTAGCAGGATAGAGAGACTCCAAAGTGATTGATTCATCTTCATGATCATATGATTGGTCAATTATTCACCAATCAGCCCGACGCACCATGGGAGCGGAATGACATACCTAGGCTTCGGCGCACTATAACGGTAGTAGAAGCAGCTTTGATCTCGGGGAAAGATCTCTGTTTCAAAGTCACGTGCCGTCAGGAACTCGTCGTCCGCATAGAGCCAACGCGGCGTCTCCGTGCTCATCGGATCATAGAGGAAGGCGCATCGAAATTCTGGTAGATAGGTATCTTGGTTCCCTAACCAGAAACACACCGTGTCCGAGGTTGCCGGATCGTCGCCCCCATCAAACGTTTCGTGGTTCATGAAACGCTCGGCAGGACTCTGATCCATCGGAAATGGGCTTGCTTGAAGGGACCACCCTTGGGGAAGTGGCATGGCGAACGGATTCTTTCGGACAATACCCAGTCCGACTAACGTCACCGTGGTCTCCTGCGGCGCGAGAAAGATACCACCACCAGGAGGAATCGCCATACTCCCTGCATCCAGGAAGACCGCATCTCCGTCTTCGTCCCAGAAAGGAGCCGTGCCCGAACTATTGTCATAAATCCAATACGGCACCCAATCACTTTCATACAGATACACTCGATCCGCTGGGTGACCTGGAACGAAGGTGTGCGCCTGCGGGGTGAAGGTATTCGTGTCAGGCGGAAAATAATCATCGAGAGAATGGTGCCGCCGGAGAAGAAAGAGATCCCCAACCAAGGTAGCTGGCACACCCACCGAAGTCACATAGGTGTTGTATGGAGGGCCCTGGTAGATGTCTGTGTCTGTTGCTAGAACAACCGTACTTCCGTCCACCGAGGCCACATCGAACCGGTGCCCCGCATTAGTCCCTTCGATGATCTCCACGTAATACGCAACGTTCGCCGGTGTCAGTTCCGTGTCTAACGAGTCTCCACCCGCTGCTGTGCTAACATCGATGCCGTGCGACCCGACCACGGCATCAATTGCGCCCGAAAGCAATTCAGGCCGGCTAAACCCGATCCCCCGCGATGCGGAACATGGTGGTCTGGGCTTTGGCGATGTCTGGAATGAGTGACTTTATGTGGACACAGAAAAAAGTCCCTCGGCTCTTGTTTAAGAAAGCCAGAAGGAAACCGTCTCTTAAGCATTGTTAATCAATTAGCCAGAATAAATTTGAAAATTAAGAAATACCATAAAGCGTTGAGCCTGAATCTTCCAAAAGCTACCAGCTGAGTTGGAACCTCTGAGCTAGCGCTCTCCTCTGGTAAAGAGCAGAGTATCATCGTCTGAGAGGCTGGCATCGAAGGCATAGCCGTCGACAGCAAACCCTTTGAGATCCTCCACCTCCTCAATTGCGTTTCGGATGATGAAGTCTGCCATCAACCCGCGCGCTAACTTCGCATAGAAGCTGATAAACCTGAGCTTACCATTCTTCACGTCCTTAAATACAGGCGTGACCACTTGGGCCTTCAGAGCCTCTTTCTGCACTGCTCCATAGTATTCGTTTGAAGCCAAATTGACCAGAATATCATCTCCCTGCCGCTTCAATGCCTTGTTTAGGGACTCGGTAAGTTGCATTCCCCAGAATTCATACAGATCCTTGCCCCGCCTTGTTTTCAACTTGGTCCCCATTTCCAGGCGGTAGGGCAACATTTGATCCAAAGGCCGTAGCAAACCATAGAGGCCAGAGAGAATCCGCAAATGATCTTGGGCAAACGCCCAATCCGCCTCCGTGAAGCGCTCCAATTCGAAGCCCTGGTAAACATCACCTTTGAAAGCAAGTAACGCCTGCTTGGCCTCTCCCCGTGGGAAGGGCAACTTCCACGCTTGAAACCGATCTCGATTCAGGTCCGCAAGCTTCTCACTAATCCTCATGAGCTTACCCAATCTCATAGAGGACAGCTGACGCAGCTCCTCAATGAGCTCTTCGGAGTCCTTAAGGAACTCACACTTCGTCTTGCGAGACACCAGCAGCTGCGAGCTGTAATCCAGTGTCTTGGCAGGAGAGAGGATGGCCAACATATCTGTCGAACTTGGAAAGAATAGGGCACTTTGACAACTGAATTGATGCGGCTACCTTGCCCGCCCGACCCTATACAATCTCTATTCTAATGTCAGACCAGTCTACCAGCTACGCGTTCCAGGCCGAGGTGCAGCAGCTCCTCGACATCGTCATCAACTCGCTCTACACAGACAAAGATATCTTCGTCCGAGAGCTTGTTTCCAATGCCTCAGATGCTCTTGAGAAGATGCGGCGCCTCCAGCTTACAGAGAAGAATTTCTTCGATAGTGATCTTCCTCTTGAGATCAACATGACCACCGATGATAAGGCAAATACCTTCACCATCGCCGACTACGGCATCGGCATGACCCGAGATGAGATCGTCCAGAACATCGGCACGATCGCTCATTCGGGTTCCAAACAGTTTCTCCGGGCCATGTCGGAGTCCGAACAGAAGGAGTCCAACCTGATTGGCCAGTTTGGTGTTGGCTTCTACAGCGCATTCATGGTGGCGGAAGATGTGAAGGTCTACTCACGTTCCTGGCAGCCCGAGGCGGGCGAACACCTCTGCTGGACAAGCGATGGCAAGACGGGCTATGAAATCGAAGAAGCTCCTGGCCAGCGTCGTGGTTGCAAGATCGTCGTTCAGCTGAAGAAGGAATTCGAGGAATTTGCGAAAGACTATCGGATCAAAAGCATCCTAGAGACTTACAGCAGCTTTGTCCCCTTTCCCGTGAACCTGAATGGCGAGCGGGTGAACAAGATCGAGGCTGTCTGGCTGAAGAACAAGAGTGAGGTGAGCGACGAAGATTACACCGAGTTCTACAAGTTCATTGCCCACGCGCATGACGAGCCAGCCTTCCGCATGCACTTCAGCGCAGATGCTCCTCTTTCCATCAATGCCCTCGTCTTCACACCAAAAGAGAATCCCGAGAAGATGCTCTCTGGACCGGTCGATCCAGGTGTGTCGCTCTACTGCAAGAAAGTCCTCATTGCCGAGCAACCTAAAGGTCTACTCCCTGAATGGCTACGGTTCCTTAAAGGAGTCATTGATAGTGCCGATCTACCTCTAAATATCTCCCGCGAGAGCATGCAAGACAGTGCCCTCGTCCAAAAGATAAATCGCCTCATCACCAAGCGCTTTCTCAAGTCGCTTGAAGGTGAAGCCAAATCAGACGAAGCCAAGTATGACGAGTTCTACTCCAAGTTCAATCGCTTCATCAAAGAAGGCATTGCCATGGATTTCGATCACCGCGATGCACTGGCCAAGCTCCTGCGCTTTGAGTCTACCTTCACCGAGCCTGGCAAGCTCACAGGACTTCAAGGCTACATTGACAGGGCTAAAGACGACCAGAAACAGATCTACTACATCATTGGCCCAAGCAGAGAGTCGATCGAAGCAGGTCCATATCTCGAAGCCTTCACCGCACGCGGCCTTGAAGTCATCTTCTTCTATGATGCCATCGATGACTACGTGGTGAATGCCCTCGCCAAGTTCGAGGAGAAAGACCTTGTTTCCATCGATCGTGATGACATCAGCCTCGACGATGCCGCCACGCCAGAGGGCGAGGCCCTCGATGAAGCCACCAGCACTTCCCTCTGTGATTCCATCAAGAACCAGTTAGGAGATCGCGTTAAAGAAGTCCGCATGGGCGAGCGACTCGTGGACAGCCCCGCCATAGCGCTTACGCCTGACGACGGCATGAACGCGCAAGTGCGTCAGATGATGAAGCAGATGAATCAGGACGTCGGCGTCACAAAAGTTATCTTGGAGCTCAATCCTCGTCACGAGGTGGTCAAGAAACTAGCAGCCGCCTACTCCGCCAAGCCTGAACTCGCGGAACTCGTCACGGCACAGATCTTTGACAACGCTCTACTCTCAGCGGGCCTGCTTGAAGAGAGCAAAGACATGGTCAAACGCGTCTACGATATCATTGATCAGGCCTTGTAGGCGCCCCAGCCAGCAGGACTGGCAGGAGAAATCAGAAAAGAAATCGGTCACCAAAAAACAAAGCAAGATCATTATTCGATCCTCCAATGGAGATGAAGAAAAGGAGATCGTCATCGTCACCTTTGATCGCAATCCTGAAGCGGTCGCCGAATTAATCGAAAACGGTAATCTGCCTGAAAGTGTCTTAGACATGTTAAGGAAGACAGAGGACTGACGACACAAGCCCTTTATTGTAGTTCCCAAGGTTGGAGCCCTAGACATTGAGATCGATAAACTCCCTTCAATCTCAGCTCTCAATGTCGACCCGTACGGTCATAAGCGTCATGTCGGCTTTGAGAAACTCAGGCCACAGATCGCGAAAGGTCTAAAGCACGCCGGGATAGATTCCGAGGCTAGCGCACGCAGCTATGCGGAAGCTTATGCTTCTCCGAACAAGAAGCACATGATCGGTGTGGAGTGTCGTCCGATCGATGGCGCCCTTCGACATCAGTTAGGAATCGAATACGGCGTCGCCATCAACGATGTCTTCAACGACACGCCGGCCAAGGAGGCAGGCATCGAGAATCACGATATTCTTCTAGAAGCTGATGGCATCGCCCTAACTGAAGTCAGCGATCTTGTCGATCTCGTGCAAGCAGCGGGAGTAGAAGGCAGCAAGGTACATCGTGTCGTGCTACGCAAAGGCGAGAAGCAAACGATCTCCATGAAGACTAGAGAGAGAAGGGACTCGAACCATTCTCCAATCTTTTCACAAGATGGAGACCAGTTCGATGCCGGGGCGTCTGTATTTCGGAACGTGGACAGACTCAAGAGCTTCGACGAAGAACGTAAAGAAAGTGTCGAGGCTGAGCTTGAAAAAACGTGCAAGACTCGCAAGAAATCCAAAGAACATCATTTCTAGGATGGATCTTCCTCCGTCGCATCTTCCTCTGGCGCAAACAGATCCTCCCAAACGTGCATCTGATAGCCTTCTCCGAGCCCACCAATCTTGCCCAAGTATTCTTCGCAGCGGGCATGCCACTTCTTCAGATCCGGTGGGCCAAACGGCTGGTCTCGGCTCTGCGGAAAGATGATGTAAGTCACCGTGAGATCACTCACAGGGCGATTGTATGGACTGGCCTTCTTACTGATTTCTTGAGCCATCCGGAGAGAGGCCTCACCAGACTTGTAGGTAGGCCCGGAATCTCCAAGAATCGCCGGGTAGATCTTGTCACCGTAGATGACCACGCAATAGTCCCCAATCCTGGGTCTATACGCGGTCGCGCGTGCCAACACAAACGATGTCGGAACCACAACGAATGGATCCTTTCTAGCAATGAGAAAGCTTCGAGCTTTCAGATCCGCGATCTCCGCCTTCAGCGTTTTGATAGAACTACTATTCGTCGCTTTGGACAACTTCTCCTCCCAACGCGATAATAGTGGATTGGGCTGATCCGTCTGCTTCTTCCAACCATAGCTGGTGAATGGCTGGTAATAAGCCGAATTCGCAATGTACTCGTCGTACTCAGGCATTCGATCACCATCACTCCCATCAGAGACCACATCCATTTCGCCTTGGATCAAGAGCACTCGTTGCTCACTCTTCGGATGCTTTAACTCTAGCACCGTCTCACAATCAAAGAAGTTGTGCCGTGACGGGATGCGCTTCAATCGGGTCAAGTAGCGTTGTACGCGCTCAGTTTTCAATTTGTAAAGCAAATGATAGAATCCTGAAACCTTTGCCGTCGGCATCATGTTCGCTAACCCAGGAAGGATGGCCGGAAGCTGTTCATTCAGGGTCGCGAGGTCCGCGAGCGTATCACTCGCTTTCGGAACACGAAGCTTTAGCCTATATTCGATCTCGTAAGCTCCCTTATCCTTCCGCTCGAGGGAAGCGCGCTTGCCCTCACTCGCTTCCATCGTCGTCCGAATCTGAAAGCCGTTGTAGAGCTTCACCAAATCGTCCGGCGTATCTCCATAGTCGACGGCTCGAGAAGGAAGTGGCGGCTTCACCTCGACTTCGACAATCTTCTCCACGATCTTCTCTTGAATTACAGGTACTTCGACCCGCTCGATGCGATTGCACGTGGCCATGGTGGAGAGACAGGCCACAGCAAGGAGCAGAAGACTCACCGCGATAACCCATTTCGGAAGAGGTGGAGTGGTTGAGGAATAGTCCATCATGATTGAGACGACGATAGGACAAATAGGATTCGATTCAAGTCTTGCCAAATCCCTTGACCCAGCAACGAACTGGCGTTTCCACTGCGAGGTGATGAAAGCGCTGAATCTCGCAGAGTATAAGAAGTTTGAGTACGTGGATGCCCCCGAGCCGAAACTGGAAGAGGGCGAGGTCCTCATCAAGATCAAGGCCTGCGGTATCTGTGGCAGCGACATACACGGCATGGATGGCAGCAGTGGCCGTCGGCAGCCGCCGATCATCATGGGTCATGAGGCAGCAGGGATCATCTGTGAAATCGGCCCGAAGGTAGAGGGTTCGGGGTGGACCGTGGGTGACAGAGTCACCTTCGACTCCACGGTCTATTGTGGAGAGTGCATCTACTGTACGCGTGGAGAAGTAAATCTCTGTCAGGACCGGCGCGTCCTCGGGGTGTCGTGTGATGACTATCGGCAGCATGGTGCCTTTGCGGAATATGTGAAAGTCCCCACGCGTATTCTCTATCGTATTCCTGAAGCTTTGAGTTTCGAACAGGCCGCCTTTGCCGAACCGATTTCGATCGCACTTCATGGTGTCAGCTTGGTCCCGGTCAAAGAAGGTGACACCGCAGTGGTTGTTGGCGCAGGCTTGATCGGACTCCTTGTCGTTCAAGCACTGAAGATTGCAGGGGCTACGAAGATCATCGCCGTTGATCTTGACGAAAAGCGCCTCGCTCTTGCGCGGGAGCTCGGCGCAGATATCTCCATCCAGGCCAAGGACCCTGACATCCTTTCCAAGATCCAATCAGAAACGGGAGGCGAAGGGGCAGATGTCTCCATGGAAGTCGTTGGCATGACCCCAACGCTTAATCTAGCCATTCACTGCCTGCGCAAAGGAGGTTCGGCTGGTCTTGTAGGGAACCTCGCCGCCACCACAGAGGTTCCCATGCAAGCCGTCGTCACTCGTCAGATATCACTCTTTGGTTCGTGCGCAGCCACAGGCGAGTATGCAGACGCACTCAAACATATTGAAAGCGGTGCGATCAAGATTGAGCATCTTATCAGCGCGACAGCCCCCCTGAGCGAGGGTGCAGACTGGTTTCAGAGGCTCTATGACAACAAGGAAGGACTCCTAAAAGTGATTTTAAAGCCTTAGGGAACCCCGTTTTGAACCGTTACGATTTCGTTTCATGAATTACGTTTCGATGTAGATCTTCCCTTGCAAGGTTAAAAAAGTGCCAACGATCTTAGTAGTGGAAGACGAGGAAGATATCCTCGACCTCGTTGCCTTCAATTTGCAGAAGGAAGAGTATGAAGTGCTCAGGGCTTCCAACGGCAATGACGGTCTTGCCCTAGCGCTGGAGCGCATGCCAGATCTGGTGGTGCTCGATCTCATGCTTCCTGGTCGGGACGGCTTTGAGGTCTTCAAAGGACTCCGCGATGATTCGAGGACACGAAACACACCCGTGCTCATGCTCACTGCCAAGGCTGAGGTCGCCAACCGGATCACGGGCCTGAAACTGGGCGCAGACGATTATGTGACCAAACCTTTCAGCCCACGCGAACTCGTCCTTCGTGTGAAAGCTCTCTTAAGGAGAGCGACCAAGGCAGTCCCAGGCACGAAGATCAAATTCGGCCCTTTCTACTTGGATAAGAGCGCGTTCAAATCGTATCTCAACGGTGATGAGATGGATCTCACCACGACGGAATTCAAATTATTGTCCACGCTCTTGGAAGCCCAAGGACAAGCCGTCGAACGCGCCACCCTTCTTCGAGATGTTTGGGGTTACACGGACATGGTGCACACAAGAACCTTAGACACCCACGTAAAGCGTCTTCGGGAAAAGCTGGGGGGCGATGCCCATTGGATTCAGACTGTCCGCGGTATAGGCTATACACTCGCAGTCGACCCATCAATGGCACAATGACGTTACTTTTCGAAGAGAACCAAGGAATCCTCGAGATCATGCTCGATGGCTTGGCCGACAGCATCCTCGTTGTCGACAGTTCTGCGAGCATCCTCTTTGCTAACAAAGCCGTTAAGGATCTTTTTGAGTTGACCCGCGACCCAGTCGGTCGGGATATCCTCGAAGTCGTTCGGAATCATCGCATCCACAAACTAGTTCTAGAAACCATCGAATCGAAAAAGCCCGTCACCGAAGAAATCGAACTGACATCTGGCCAACGTGACACGGGACAGGTCGTGCTCAGTGTAAACGCAGAACCGCTCCCCGGATTTGTTGGCGACAAATATTTCCGCGTTATTTTGCGAGACGACACCCATCGTGTGGAGACCGAACAGGTACGCCGTGATTTCGTAGCCAATGCGTCGCACGAACTTCGCACGCCTCTTTCTATCATCAATGGTTACATCGAGAACCTCCGCGAGGGTGCCGTCGAAGATAGCGAATTGGCCCATCGTTTCCTTGGTATCATGAAGAAACATGGAGATCGTATCGCTCGCATCGTCGAGGATATGCTGACAATCTCCAAGTTCGAGTCCGCGGCTCACGATCCCACGAAAGCCGGCGTCTTTGACCTCCAAAGCTGCGCGCATGATGTCGTCGAACGCCTCCATCCATTGATTGAGGAGAAGCAGGCGAACATCACCGTCACACCAGAAAACCGCCCCTCCCTCATTTGTGGGGATCGATTTTACTGGGATCAAATCTTCTTCAACCTCGTAGAGAATGCGCTCAAGCAGAATGTCAGAACTGGTCTCAATGTTAAGATCAGTTTTCACGATCAAGATACTCACTTTCGCATCTGCATCAGCGATGATGGTGTCGGCATTCCTATGGCCGATTTACCATTCATTTTCAAACGTTTCTACCGGGTCGAAAAACATCATTCAAAGGAGATCAAAGGCACTGGGTTGGGCCTTTCCATCGTCAAACGCGCCATTGAATCTCATGGCGGCACTGTTGAAGCTTCGAGTACACCGGGAAAAGAGACTGCGTTTGTGATCCACGCCCCGAAGGGGGACGTCGAGCACGCAGTTCTGATGGAGACGGAATCTGAAGAACAGCCTTTCGAAGCCCGCTAACTAGTCTCGCAATACCCACCCGAAAGTCACCAGATCAGTGATCTCTACTTGGTCAGATGCTGGATTCTGAGGGTTGTCCAAGAACCATACTTTCAGCGTGGCTAATTCCTCTGACGAACTGCTTCCTTGAGTTCCCGCAAGCGCAGTAGCCAGTCGGCTATAGGAATCCGATAGTTTATCAATGTAACCCCATAGCTGATCTTCCCGGGTGTGATCGATGAGCTTGAAAGAAAGATACTTCTCCCGGTCGGAGAAGGCAAAGTTGTAGTACTCATCTTGGACGAGATAGCACCTGACCACCACTGGATCTTTGGGCTGACGCAGCCGCATCTCACTAAAGTCCATTTCTGAGTACCCGACCCAACTTTCCCAATCGATCAACCAATCGCCGTCCTTAGACTCAGGCACCTCCAGGGCAATCCCACGAGAGGAGAAATCCGCAAGCGTTACCGGAACCACAAAGTAGCCGTCAGCAACTATATTACAATCTTCAGGCGCGCCAAGAGAGTCGATCTTGACCGGACTAAAGCCAAACGGGGCGTAATGCTTCTTCATCATGAAGGCAACCTTCCCAGCACGACGAACATACTGGAGCGCCTCTTCGTTCGACGTCGACGCAAAGAATTTATTAATGACAGGGCGAGAGAGATCTAACATCTCGGCCCGAGACCAACGCCCCATATGATCTTCAGGAAGCGGCGGCGCATCCACCACTTCAATGTTCGACTCGAGCCATCCAGCCTGAGCCAAAATAAATTGGAAACTAGCGAAGAGTGCAAACAAGCCCAAAACCGAAATGATTCCAATAAAAATTCGGCGGGTCACGCGATCGATGTCGCCCTGATCTGTTACGATCTCATTGTATTCTTCTTGCCCCTCTCCAGGTTCCCCGCCTTCCCACTGCGGGGCCTCAACGCGGGTCGGCTGATGCCTTCGCCATTCTGCCCCTTCCGATACTCGGCGTTCTTCAAAATCCTGCGTCGGCTCGACACGCTCCTTCGGCTCGACACGCTCTTCTGTTTCGGCCTTCTTCTCTTCGACTTCTCCCTCAGGAGCTACTAGCACTTCACTCGATTCAGTGCGCAGATTCTCTACGTACTTTGGCGCATCAACCGTCCCCCGAGGGGCAGGCACTTCTGCTTTCGGAGCCCTCCGCAGACGACGACGCTCTCCACTAGACCGCACCTCAACCTTCTCATACTCGACCCCATCCTCGTCCTTAGATTTCTCCTCGGACGATTTGGGAGCTTCGGACTTCAGTTTTTCAGCTTTCGGTTTCTCAGCTTTTGGCTTCTCAGCTTTTGGCTTCTCAGCTTTCGGCTTCTCAGCTTTCGGCTTTGGCTTTGGCTTCTTAAGCTTCATCTGGCCGAGCTTGGCGGCTCGCTCTTCCAGCTTAGCGGCACGTTCTTCCAGCTTAGCAGCTCTGCGTTCAATACTTGTCCGTGCCGACGATCTAGAAGCATCCTTGGTCGAACTCTTTGAAGACAGCGATTCTAGCTCTTCGCCTTCATCAATCACCAGGTCGCGGTCTTCTTCTCTTACCTGTTTGCGCGTCCGAATCGTCTCAAGATCAATCGCCGCCTTGCCTGCGGAGAGATCGCCAATCTGCACATTCGTATGATGCCGCGCCCTCGGAATGGACGAAATGCTACTAATACGCCGAGCCGCCGAAGCAGCGCGCCCCTGTTTCCGCTCAGACATTCCAGAAATCCGCACCTGCATGTCGCAGTCCGGGCAACTCACAAAGCTGGCCTGGGCCTCACGCTCAGCCTCGAACCTGGCTTCACAAGCCGGGCATTTGATGATGATCTCTTTGGAGTGGGACATGCTCTGCAAAGGCACCCTCGCAACTCGATCGCACGGAAGCAAGATCAATAGAGGCAACGAACCCCGAAGGTTCCGGCATTGTGCTTGCACGGGCGAAACAGAGAGGCTATCGCGCCATCTCGACATCTCTCCAAGACATCTCATGACTATTCAACGCGCTCTGTTCTCTGTATCCGACAAAGCGGGCCTCGTGCCCTTTGCCCAGAACCTCCACGATCATGGAGTCGAACTCCTGTCCACGGGCGGCACCGCCAAAGCGCTTCGTGAAGCTGGCCTGCCAGTCATCGACGTGTCCGAATACACTGGCGCCCCAGAATTGTTTGAAGGTCGGGTAAAGACGCTCCATCCCAAGGTTCACGGGGGCCTCCTCTTCCGCCGAGATGACCATGGTGCTCAAGCCACCGACCACGATATCCCGCCAATTGACCTGTTAGTCGTGAATTTATACCCCTTTGAGGCAACGGTCGCCCGAGAAGACGTACCTCTGGAAGAAGCGATCGAGCAAATCGACATCGGCGGCCCCGCCCTTCTCCGTGGCGCTTCTAAGAACTACCGGGATGTTACCGTGATCACTGATCCCGCCGACTACGACAAGGTGCTAGAGGAAATGGCTGCCAACGATGGAAATACGACACTAGCCTTTCGCGAGGCCCTGGCTATCAAAGTCTACCAACGCACCGGGGAGTATGATCAGGCAATCAGCAACTGGCTCGTGACACGATCTAACAAGAGCGTCACCATCAACCTTCCGCATGCTGAAGATCTTCGCTACGGAGACAACCCCCACCAGAAAGCGACGCTGTATGGCAACTTCAGCGATTACTTCACCAAACTTCAAGGGAAAGGATTGTCCTACACCAACATCTTGGACATCGAATCCGCATCGGCTCTCATTAGCGAGTTTGAAGAGCCTACGGTCGCCATTCTAAAGCACACCAATCCCTGCGGCGTTGGCTCTGCTGAAGATCTCGTCAGCGCCTGGGACAAAGCTTTCGCGACGGATCAGCAAGCGCCCTTTGGCGGCGTGATTGTCATGAATCGTCCAATGACAGGGGCTCTCGCCGAAGTCGTTAGCAAGATCTTCACCGACGTCATCATCGCCCCTGGATACGAAGCAGAAGCCATGGCTATCTTCTCGAAGAAGAAGAATCTGCGCCTCATGCAAATGTCAGACCGTGTGTCTGAATGTCTCGATTCACCCGTCATCAAGTCGGCGCCCGGCGGTCTCATGGTCATGGACAACGATTCGCGCGCCCTCGGCATAGACACCCTGTTAGACAACATCAAGACGAAGCGCCAACCAACAGCGTCAGAAATAGACGCCATGAAGTTTGGTTGGAGAATCGTCAAACATGTCAAATCAAACGCCATCGTCTTCACGGGTTCCGACCGAACCCTCGGCATTGGTGCCGGGCAGATGTCTCGTGTGGATTCCTGCCGTATTGCTGTATGGAAAGCCCACGAAGCGGGTCTCTCCCTTGATGAAAGCATCGTTGCTAGCGATGCTCTCTTCCCCTTTGCTGACGGTCTAATCGCGGCTTCCGATGCTGGAGCTAAGGCCGCCATTCAGCCCGGCGGGTCCATTCGCGATGAAGAAGTCATTACTGCTGCCGACGAACGAGACATGGCCATGGTCTTCACCGGTCATCGCCACTTCCGCCACTAAGCCATGCCGCTCAAACTAGGAGTCAACATCGATCACGTGGCCACGCTACGTCAGGTGCGCTTTGCCACGATGCTAGAGTCTCCCAATGCGGAGCCCGTCTTGTTAGATTTGGCCAAAGAAGCCGTCAATGGCGGGGCGGATTCCCTCACGATCCATCTTCGCGCTGACCGCCGGCACATCCAGGACCACGACGTGACCGTGATCTGCGAATCCAATCTCGTTCCTGTGAACTTTGAGATGGGCAATACAGAGGAGATTTTAGAAATCGCTATCGCTCACAAACCAGCATTCGTTTGTCTCGTCCCTGAGATCCGCGAGGAGATCACGACTGAAGGCGGTCTCGACGTGGTCAGCCAGCGAGGTCCATTGTAAGAGACAATCAAACGGCTTCAAGGAGCAGGCATCCAGGTCAGCCTTTTCATTAATCCAGATTCACCCCAACTAGAGGTGACCAAAGAACTGGGAGCTGAAATGGTCGAACTCCACACAGGAGCATTCGCCAATGCCATCGATCGCGGTCACGAACTTCAGCGCCTCATCGACGGAGCCACGTTGGGCCATCAACTAGGTCTGCAAATTAATGCCGGACATGGGATCAACAGCTCAAACATCTCGGATCTTTTTCAAGTCCCTTATCTGGCCGAGTTTAACATCGGGCATCACCTGGTATCGCGTGCGCTCACCGTTGGCCTCCATCACGCCGTGGCCGAAATGCGCGAACTCATGGACGCTTACCCTGGATAGGAAATGGCCATCTACGGTATCGGCACCGACCTCGTCGAGGTCTCCCGCATCGAGCGAAGCCTCACGAGACACGGTGATCGCTTCCGAGATCGCATCTTTACGGCACGCGAGATTGCCTACTGCGAATCTCTCGCGGCAGCGGCCAAGTTTCGCAGCTACGCTGCCCGATTCGCCGCCAAGGAAGCCCTTTCCAAAGCCTTTCACCTGGGCATCGGTCCCGGTTTTGATTGGGTAGATCTCGAGATCAATCGGAACGATGCAGGTGCCCCAAGCGTAGCACTTCACCACCGTGCTGCCGAACTCGCTCGCCATGAACACCTCGGACCTATTCATATCAGCCTCAGTCACACGGATTCTCACGCCATCGCATACGCAATGATAGAGGCGTAAATTTGACTAGAAAACAGCAATCCCCCATTAGGTTTGGCTGATCCATGCCAAGCTCATGGGTGAA
>JAACDM010000036.1 GCA_009936795.1 Verrucomicrobiaceae bacterium
GAACGCTTGTCTCATGCGGTCTTGCGCAACGCCGCGCTTCTCGCTAGCGTGCATGCGTTAGTCTACATGAGAAAAGTAATGAATTCTTCGAATAAAAAATCCACAGATCTCGTCCATTACCTGATGGCCATTTCAATGAAGTGCCTCGGGAAACGGATCACCATTTTTCTTCAGAGGTACTCCTTAGAGATGACCGGTTCTAACACCGCTCCATTCATGATTGGATCGAGCCCTAGAAACCACTCACCCTATAGACTTATCATGTTCACTATATTGACATCTATGTCCGCTGGCATCGCCCTGGCATTCAGCTCTTGCAGCATGTCATCGCATTCCTCTCAGGTCCGCGCCCAAGAGCGCTACCATTACAATTTCGTACACGGACAGACGGCTCTCATTCAGCATGGTGTAGCCTGGGCCCCGACCAAAGCACCCGCACCCGTTCATCGTGCCATGGAGGCTGGCAACTTGCTCCAAGGAAAGCCCTACCGTTGGGGTGGTGGCCACGCTAGCTTCGAAGACACAGGCTACGACTGCTCCGGAACTGTTTCTAACATTTTGCACAAAGCAGGTCTTACCAGTCGTACCATGACCTCTTCCGAGTTCAAGAACTACGGATCCCCAGGTCACGGGCGCTGGATCACGATCTACGCTCGCGATGGCCATGTCTTTATGACGATCGCAGGACTCCGCATCGATACGGGCGGGACCAAAGAAGATACCGGCCCCGTCTGGAAACCGTTCAGCCGAAAGACGTCCTCGTTCATCGTCCGTCACCCACCAGGCCTCTAGGCAAATATATGTCACACTCAGGCACAAAGGGTTCAAATTCCCTGCACATGCTACTCTAGCAGGCTTTTCCTTCGTAATTATATGAGATCTACTTCTTATCCTTGCTAGGATCAAAGAAGATGCGAATATCTGGCTCATCCTCTCCACCGATGACTTGTTGAGCTCTAATGAGCGCATCACGCGTAGAAAGGTTTGGATTGAAAGGGTTGTTAAGAAACAGATTCCGGTCTTTCTCCTCAGTTCGATAAATCTCAGGATCGTCATCGAGAACTTCCAGGAGACCACTGTTCTTCAACACCTCATGAACCTCGGGGCTCGCGCCACTGATAATAAGGTGTCGCTCGCGTTCGCGCATGAAACGAATGAGCTCTTCGAGAGCCATCACACTAGTGGCATCGAGATGGCGGGCGTTCTTCAGCCGGAGAATGATGACCTTGATGTTGGGATCAAGACAGACATGCTGAATTTGCGTCCTAAACAACTCGGCGGCACCAAAAAAAAGCTCCCCCTCCACATGCACAATGGAAATCGCATTTCGCTGCTCGCGTTTCTCAGCTTCAGCAAGCTGACCTTCCTGATTGAATTCATACTCGGTTAGATGCGGCTTGCTTGCCTTCTTCAGGTAGAGCGCGATTGAGACAGCGGTTCCCAGAAAGATTGCGATATCTAACCGTGCCACCAACGCAGCGATTAATGTCGTCGTGAGCACGGCTGCATCTGAGCCGGTCGCATTCATACAAATTCGAATGCTTCGCGGGTTGATCAAAGTAACCGCCACACAGATGACAAGCGCAGCCAGACAGGCTTTCGGAATATAGGCCACGAGATTCCCCAACAAGACGGCACCTAGTAAGCAGATCAGCCCACTGTAGACACTACTCAGGCGAGTGATCGCGCCAGAAGCAAAGTTCAAAGCGGAGCGAGTGAGAGATCCAGATGCCGGCATGCCACTAAGAAAGGAGCCACAGACATTGGCCACGCCTACACTCAGCATGTCTTGGTTAAGATTGGAAGGTTCGCCTGTCTGTCCCGCCAAGGTCTTCGACATGACCGAAGTTTCGAGCGCGGCAAGGAAGGAGACGCCCAATGCCGTACCAAAGAGGAGACTAATGGTATTGAAGAGTTCTGCCCCGCTCAGCTCCGGCATGGTAGGCAAAATCTGCGCGAGGCTGAAGGTATCACCACTAAAGTCTTTGATAGATTCGAAGTCCGTCACGTGACCTTTGAGCACAACAGCGATTAGAGTCACTAACACCAAGGTCGCAGGAAAGGCTAACCGTTTAATCAAACGGCGAAGGGTGAAATAGAGCGTTGCCGTAAGACCACCGATCGCGAGGGGCGGCCAGGAAACCTCGCTCCCTGCCTTACTCAGGCCTAAAATCACTTCAACGAAGGTCGTGCTTTCTTTAGGATCTAAATCCACCCCAAGGACATGTTTCATCTGGTTCGCGATGATCAAGATAGCGGCGCCCGTGATGTAGCCCACCACCACACTTCGACTCACGTACTGCACAAGATCAGCAATTCGGAGGAAGGCCCCGGTGATCAGAATAAGCCCCACCAACAAGACTAACAACGGCATGAGAGCTATCGAGTAGGCTCCCATCGTGACAAAGACGAGAAAGGCCGTGGCATTCGTAGGCCCCAGCACTGTGTAAGATGATCCTGATAAGATTGGAGCGATAATCGAGGCGATGATCGAACAAGTAATCCCGTAATAGACCGGCAATCCAGCCAAGGATGCGTAGGCCATGCCCTGAGGAATGGCTAACAACGCGACATTCAAGGCTGCTCGAATATCGGAGCCGAACCGTTTTCCATTGTACCCGCGGAAACTCTTACCAATAGGAAACGTTTCCAAGTCGTTATCCACGACCAGTCGCTTCATTTGGCGAAAGAGAATTCCTAACATCGAGACTGTATTAGGACGATAGACGACCTTGTATCCATTCCATCGCGAAAAACAAGGCTGTCGTCAATGCGCAGCAAGTAAGAAGGGCCAGATAAAAATTCCACTTCGCCTCCAGAAGCTTCGGCAGGACGAGAAACATGGGGAGCGTAGGTAGCACAAACCAGAAAGTCGACGAGGAATGCGTGGCGATCTTCGAAGCGGGCTGTCCCTCCACTTGCATCCAGATCATCACCAGAATGGACGTGAATGGCAGGGCCACAATCAGGGCTCCGATTGATGGGCTTCGCTTTACGATCTCCGAAACCCCGACAATGATCGCAACGGTGACGGCGGTCTTGACGAGAAACATCGTATCCCAATTCAGAGGAGCGATACGATCTCC